>JAGAWD010000272.1 GCA_017941585.1 Olsenella sp.
ACGGAGGAATCCTCGTTGACCCTGCCGATGGCCTCGAGAAGGTCTTCTTGAGGACAGTCGACGGGCAGGACGAACCTGACCGTGCGGATGCCGAGCGCCGCGCAGCGCCTCTCGGCGGCCCGCTCGTAGGAGAGGTCGTCGGGACGTTCGCCGACGCGGACAAAGGCAAGCGTGGGAGTGACGCCGGCCTCTTCCAGGGACGCGATGCGCGCGGAGAGCCCGTCTAGCATCGCGCGGGCGACGGGGGCGCCCCTGAGCTCGACTGCCACTAGCGCCCCCTTACCCTGTCGCTCACGCGCCGCGCAACGTCACGTGCGCGCGTCACGTACTCCTCGACCATGTGGTCGCACTCCCCTTCGACGGCCTCCGCGCGGGTGCGGTCCGCCATGGACGATGTGTTGATGAGCACGGAGAGGCTCGCGGCCTCGATTGCGGAGGCGGCGAGAAGCGCAGCGCAGCCGACGTCTGAGATGAGTCGTGGGTTCGCGATTCTCTCGAGCTCCTCGGAGAGCTCTACAACCCTGCACGTCTTGCGCATGATCTCGAGAGGCACTTCGGTGGCGCGACGCGTGGCGGCCTCGATAGCCTCGGCCCTGCCCGGCTCCGCACGGTCGAGCTTGTACGCCCGGGAGAGCCCAAGGAACGCCGCCGCGTCCTCGTCGACGAGACCCACGAGGGTCACGCGCGCCTCATCTGCCTCGCGCAGGATGTCGGCGAGGCGACGCTCGCACCCGGCGCCCCCCTCGCAACCGGCAACCCCCCTGTCGTCCGTGAATGCGCCCGCCATGGACGCGAGGGCCGCGCCGAGGGCGCCGACGTAGGCGGAGGCGCCCCCTCCGCCGGGAACGGGCGTCCTCGCGGCCAGATCCTTCGAGAAGTCGGACAGTCCCCTGTCCCTCAGGCAATCGCTCATCGCACTCCTAGTCGAAGAGGGCGCCCCGTGGGGCGCCCTCGCGTCTCCTTGTAAGACAGTCTAGAACAGACCGACGATCTTTCCGTCCTCGGTGACGTCTATTTTCTCAGCCGCAGGAACCTTCGGCAGGCCGGGCATCGTCATGATGTCTCCCGTGAGAGCCACGATGAAGCCAGCGCCCGCCGAGACGCGGAGGTTGCGCACGGTGATGCGGAAGCCCCTGGGGGCGCCGAGCTTCGTCTGGTCGTCGGTGAAGGAGTACTGGGTCTTGGCGACGCAGATGGGAAGCCCACCATAGCCGAGGTCGGTGAGCTGCCTCAGCTGGCGCATTGCCGCGGGCGTGAAGTCCACGCCGTCCGCGTGGTAGATCCTGGTGGCGATGGCCGAGATCTTGTCCTCGATAGACGCATCGAGGTCGTAGGAGAATCTGAAGTCGGACGGCTCGTCGCAGAGGCGCACGACCTCCTCGGCGAGCCTGAGGCCACCGTCTCCGCCCTTCGCCCAGACCTCGGAGAGGGCGACGCTCACGCCGAGCTCGCCACACTTCCTCTCGACGAGCTCGAGCTCGGCCGCGGTGTCGGTGGGGAAGGCGTTGACGGCGACCACGACGGGGAGCCCGTAGACGTCCTTGAGGTTCGAGACGTGCTGCAGGAGGTTGGGCATGCCCGCCTCGAGCGCCTCGAGGTTCTCCTCCGTGAGGCGATCCTTGGGGACACCCCCGTTGTACTTGAGCGCACGCACCGTGGCCACGAGCACGACGACGCTCGGGGCGAGACCCGTGGCACGGCACTTGATGTCGAGGAACTTCTCCGCGCCGAGGTCCGCGCCGAAGCCCGCCTCGGTCACGACGTAGTCGGCGAGCCTGAGCGCCGTCGTCGTCGCGAGGACGGAGTTGCAGCCGTGGGCGATGTTCGCGAAGGGGCCGCCGTGCACGAAGGCGGGGGTGTTCTCGAGCGTCTGCACGAGGTTGGGCTTGATGGCGTCCTTGAGAAGGGCGCACATGGCCCCCTCGGCCTTGATGTCAGCGACCGTGACGGGCTTGCGGTCGTAGGTGTAGGCGACGACCATGCGCGCGAGGCGCGCCTTGAGGTCCTTGAGGTCGGTCGCGAGGCAGAAGACGGCCATGACCTCGGAGGCCACGGTGATGTCGAAGCCGTCCTCGCGAGGCATGCCGTCCGCGACGGAGCCGAGCCCGTCGACGACGTTCCTGAGCTGGCGGTCGTTCATGTCGACGCAGCGCTTCCAGACGATGCGCCGCGGGTCGATGCCAAGCTCGTTGCCCTGCTTGATGTGGTTGTCGAGCATGGCGGCACAAAGGTTGTTGGCCGCCCCGATGGCGTGGAAGTCGCCCGTGAAGTGGAGGTTGATGTCCTCCATGGGAACGACCTGGGCGTAGCCGCCGCCGGCCGCGCCTCCCTTGATGCCGAATACGGGGCCGAGCGAGGGCTCCCTCAGGCAGAGCAGCGTCTGCTTGCCGAGCTTGCACATGGCATCCGCGAGCCCGACCGAGGTCGTCGTCTTGCCCTCGCCCGCAGGCGTGGGGTTGATGGCGGTGACGAGGATCAGCTTGCCCTTGAGGGGCTTGTCCGCAAGCGAGTGGATGTCGACCTTGGCCTTGGTGTGGCCATAGGGCTCGAGCATGCCCTCGTCGAGGCCCGCCCTCTTGGCGACCTCGAAGATCGGCAGCATCTTCGCCTCCTGGGCGATCTCGATGTCGGACTTGTAATCTGCCATCATGCAACTCCCCTTCCGGCCGGCACGGCCGACGTCTCCGAAACGCAACGGTTTGATGATACAGGCTTTTGGGCTACTCGTAGCGCTCGTCGAACACGCGCTTGGTCTTCTTCTCGCTGCGCGGGAGCACGCCCAGCTCGACCACCTTCACGAGCGGCGTGAAGCCGATCCTGCTCTTGAACTCGTGCGCCACCGCATCGGCCGTGTCGAGGAAGTCCTGCGTGCCGTCGGTCTCGACGTAGATGCGCATCGTGTCCCTCCCCTCGAGGTGCGAGAGGCGCACCTGGTACTCGCTCGAGAGCTGCGGGAAGAGGGCGAGGACCTCCTCGACCTGCCGCGGGAAGACGTTGACTCCGTGAATCTTGAACATGTCGTCGGAGCGGCCACGTATGGTGTCGATGCGCGGGAAGGGGCTGCCGCACGGGCAGGGGCCGGGGATGATGCGGCTGAGGTCGTGAGTGCGGAAGCGGATGAGCGGCGCGCCCTCCTTCACGAGCGTCGTGATGACGATCTCGCCCCACTCGCCGTCGGGCACGTTCTCCCCCGTCTCGGGGTCGATGATCTCCACGTAGATGAAGTCGTCCCATACGTGCATCCCCTCTCCCTCGGAGCAGGAGATGCCGATGCCGGGACCGTAGATCTCGGTCAGCCCGTAGATGTCGAAGGACTCTATGCCAAGCCCCTCGTTGATGCGCCGGCGGATCTTCTCCCCCCAGCGCTCCGACCCGATGATTCCGCGCCTGAGGGCGATCTTGTCGCGCAGCCCCCTCTTCTCTATCGCCTCCGAAAGGAGGAGCGCATAGCTCGAGGTGGCGCAGATGACCGTCGTCTGCATGTCGACCATGAACTGCAGCTGCTTCTCGGTGTTGCCCGGACCCATGGGCACGGCCATCGCGCCGAGCCGCTCGGCACCCGCCTGGAAGCCGATCCCCGCCGTCCAGAGCCCGTAGCCGGGCGTGATCTGGATGCGGTCGGCGCTCGTGATGCCCGCCATCTCGTAGCAGCGCGCGAACTGGATGGCCCAGTCCTCGACGTCCTTGGCGGTGTAGGGGACGATGACGGGCGTCCCCGTCGTTCCCGAGCTCGAGTGGATGCGAACGATCTTCTCCTCGGGAACCGCCGCGAGGCCCAGCGGGTAGGCATCGCGCAGGTCCTGCTTGGACGAGAAGGGAAGTGACGCGAAGGCCTCCCTGGAGTCGACGCCCCCTATGCCGGCCTCCCTGAGCCTCTGCCCATAGAAGTTGTTGGAAGAGAGAAGGCGCTCGATCTGCCTGTTGACGAGGTCGAGCTGGGTATCGCTGATCTGCATGCGATTCTCCTCGGTGTTCGGTGGTTGTCAGATGGCATGTCTACGCGCCATAGTCGAGCGCGCGGTCGTTGAGCTCGAAGAAGCGCTCGGGCACGCGCGCGCGGATGGCCCGGCGCACGTCCTCGATCGAGAGGCCGAGCGCGCCCGAGCGGCAGGCGGCGCCCAGGAGCAGGACGTTCAGCACCTTGGGGGAGCCGAGCTCGCGCCCTGCGCGGTCGGCGTCGACCACCGTGAGGTTCTCCACGCTCCGCTCGAGGTGGCCCATGATGGCCTCCAGGTCGTAGGCGGGTCCTCCCGTCATCGACGAGACGGGCACCACCGGCCTGTTGCTCGTGACGACAGTACCGCCCGGCCTGAGGAAGGGCAGCTGGCGAACCGCCTCCGCAGGCTCGAACGCGATGATGAGGTCCGCGCACCCCTTGCCCACGAGCGGCGAGGCGACCTGCTCCCCTATGCGCACGTGGCTGAGGACCGAGCCGCCGCGCTGCGCCATGCCGATGGTCTCGGCCGTCTTGACGGGAAGGCCCCGCTGCATCGCGGCCGTGGCCAGAAGCTTTGACGCGAGGACCGTGCCCTGGCCCCCGGTCCCGCAGAGTACGATGTCTCGCCTCATGGCCTGACACCTCCCGAAATCGCGCCCACGGGACACACCTGCTCGCAGAGGGTGCAGCCCACGCACTGGGACTCGTCTATCTGGACCTTGCCGTCCGCCTGCGGAACGAGCGCCGGGCAGCCGAGCGACTTCACGCAGCGCTGGCAGCCTATGCAGCGCGACCAGTCCACCCGGCTTTGCGCCTTGGGCCTGTAGAGGAACACGCAGGGGCTCTTGAAGATGATGGCCTTGACGCCGGGCTCCGCGGTGACGCGGGCGACGGTGTCGACGGCCCGGCGCTGGTCGAGCGGGTCGACCGTCTCGACCGTCTCGAGCCCGATGGCGCGAAGCACCCTCTCGATGGAGACGGCCTGCACGACCTCGCCCATGGCGGTGCGGCCGGTGCCGGGATGGGGCTGGTGGCCCGTCATGGCCGTCGTCGAGTTGTCAAGCACGACAAGCGTCATGTTTGCCTGGTTGTAGAAGGCGTTCACCACGCCGGTGATGCCCGATGCGAAGAACGTGGAGTCACCCACGAAGGCGAAGCAGGTGGTGTCGGGCTCGACCCTGCCCACGCCCTGGGCGATGTTTATGCCCGCACCCATACAGAGGCAGGTGTCGGTCATGTCGAGGGGATGGGCGTTGCCCAGCGTGTAGCAGCCGATGTCGCCGCAGTAGATCGTCTTCTTGCCGCGCATGGCCTCCTTGACGGCGAAGAAGCTCGCGCGATGGGGGCAGCCCGCGCAGAGGACGGGCGGGCGCACGGGCAGCTGCGGTGGCTCGGGGCCTCCCTCGCCTGGCCCGTCGGGGGCCTCCCTGCCGAGAAACGCGTCCATGACCTCCTTGACGTACTCCACCGAGTTCTCGCCCGACGGCTTGACGTCGCCGGTGAGCTTGCCGCGTATCGTCACGCCCAGGTGATGCCTGCCGCAGACCTCGAGAAGCGCCCTCTCGATGACGGGGTCGAGCTCCTCCACGCAGAGCACCTCGTCGAGGCCGTCGAGAAACTCGAGGGCCAGGTCCTCCGGAAAGGGAAACGGCGTCGCCACGCGCATGACGCGGCACTCCCCCTCGGCGAGGCCCTCCCTCACGTACGCATAGTTGATGCCATGGGTGGCGATGCCTTTGCGCGGCGCGGGTGCGCCCGCGCCCGCGGCCTCGATCCTGTTTCCCGCATACGATGAGAGGGATGCCGAGAGCTCCCTGTTGCGCTGCTCGATCCGTGCATGCGCCCGCACCGAGAGGCGCGGGAAGATGACCCACCTCGACGGGTCCTTGACGAAGCCCTCGGGAGAGCTCTTCTCGTACTCATCGACGTCGCGGACGTCGATGGATTCGTAGCCGTGGTCCACACGCGTCGTGGGACGAAGGAACACGGGCGTCTGAAGCTCCTCGGACATACTGAACGCGTCCTGCACCATCTGGTAGGCGTCGGCGACGCCCGAGGGATCGAGGCACGGCACCTTGGAGAACTGCGCGAAGGTTCGCGTGTCCTGCTCGGTCTGGGACGAGATGGGGCCGGGATCGTCCGCGACGACGATGACCAGGGCACCCTTGACGCCTATGTACTCGAGGCTCATGAGCGGGTCGGCGGCGACGTTGAGCCCGACGCACTTCATCGTCACGAGGCATCGCGCGCCCGCGTACGCCGCGCCGGCCGCAAGCTCGAGCGCGGCCTTCTCGTTGACCGACCACTCGACGTACACGTCTCCCGGATTGCGCTTAGCCACGGTGTCGAGAATCTCGGTCGACGGCGTGCCGGGGTATCCCGCCACGACGTCCACGCCGGCCGCAAGGGCGCCGAGGGCGATCGCCTCGTTGCCCATGAGGAATTCTCTGTGCATGGTACCCCCGTTCAGCTAGGCGGCCGCAGCCGCATGCGATGAGCACACTCTAGTCGTCGGGCGCGTCTGATTCGCCGAGACTTCGTCATCTGTCTCGCAGCCGAAACGTTTTGTCACGCGCATCACGACGCGTGCGTCATGGCATGCACAAGAGATCGACCGGGACGTCGAAGTCGTCCACGCAACCGAGGGCACGCAGGCTCTCGAGCAGAGAGCCGGGACGGCAGAGCCCGACGGAGCAGCCCCTGAAACCAGCAAGGAAGACGTCGTAATATCCCCCGCCATAACCGAGACGATGACCCTCGCGGTCGAACGCGAGGCCGGGCACGATGGCAAGGGAGCTCTCGTCACCTTGCGCGGGAAGCAGGAGCGACTCCAAGCGCGTGGGCTCGAGCACCCCGAAGGAGCTTTTGACCAGGCCCTCAAGCGTCTCCACCCGAAACCACTCGAGCCTGCGCTCGCCCGGCACGCAGCGTGGCAGCGCGACGACCTTGCCCATGGTCCACGCCCTCTCGATGATTCTCGCCGTGTCCACCTCGGAGCCGAAGGAGAGGTACGTGTAGACCGTCCGCGCGGCCTTCCACGCCTCAAGGGAGAAAAGGCGCCCACGAATGGCCGCGTCCGCGCGCTCGCGCTCGGTGACGGAAAGCGAGGCGCGCGCCTCCCTCATGCGGGCGCGCAGCTCGCGCTTGCACGCATCGGATCCACTCTCGGACACTGGACACCCCTCTCCAACGTAATGACGGCGAATCGCGCCGCCGACACCCGAACGACCAAATACGCCTAGCTAAAAGGGGCGGGCCCATGCGTCGGGACCCGCCCCTCGAAGTGAATGCCAAGTGGCCCTAGGCGAGATCTGCGATCTGCTCCTTGAGCTGGGAGATGGTCTGCTCGAGCTCGGCGCGCTGCGCACGCTTCTTTTCGATGACGGCAGGGGCGGCCTTGGCGACGAAGCCCTCGTTCTCGAGGGTGCGCGAGACGGAGGCGAGGTCCTTTTCCGCTTTCGCAAGCTCCTTCTCGAGGCGCTTGGCCTCGGCCTCGAGGTCGACGAGGCCGCCAAGCGCCACGAAGATCTCGAGCTTGCCGTCGGCCACCGAGACGGAGCCGGAGGGCTTCTCCTGATGGGCGCCGAGCGCGAGCTGGTCAACGCGGCCGACCGAGCAGATGAAGCCGCGCTGGGCCTCGAGCACCGCGGCGTCATCTTCCGACGAGCGAACAGCCACGTCGAGCCCGGCCTTCGGCGAGAGGCGGTAGCGGGCACGCGTGGAACGCACTGCAGAGACGACACGCTTGGCGAGGTCGAAGTCGTGCTCGGCCGCCTCGTTCACGAAGGAGGCGAAGTCGGCGGGCTCGGGCCAGTCGGCAAGCATGAGGAACTTGGCGTCGTGCGCGTCGAGCCCCGAGGCGGGAAGCGCGTCCCACACGCTCTCCGTGACGAAGGGCATCGCCGGGTGCAGAAGCCTCATCGAGGTGTCGAGCACGAACACGAGGTTGCGCTGGACCTGGAGCCGCTCCTCGGGAGAGCCATCAAGCAGACGGCCCTTGCAGAGCTCGATGTACCAGTCGCAGACCTCGTTCCAGAAGAAGGACTGGATGTTGCGGGAGTAGTCGCCGAAGTTGTAGGACTCGAGCTGGTCGGTCGACTCAGCAACCACCTTGGCCAGGCGCGAGAGCATCCATGCGTCCTCGGGCGTCTCCGCCTTGGGGGCGCCGGGCTCGTAGCCCTCGAGGTTCATCTGCACGAAGCGGCTCGCGTTCCAGATCTTGGTGACGAAGGAGCGTGCCTGCTCGGTGCGCGGGCTGTCGACGAGCCTCTTGGTCTTCTTGTCGATGTTGGCGTCGAACTTGACGTCCTGGTTGTTGGTGATGAGGGTGAGGAGGTTGTAGCGCATGGCGTCGGCGCCGTACTTCTCCATGAGGTCCATCGGGTCGACGCCGTTGCCCTTCGACTTGGACATGCGACTGCCGTCCTTCGCGAGGATGGTGGCGTAGATGTACACGTCGTGGAACGGCACCTCGTCCGTGAAGTAGAGCGAGCTCATGATCATGCGGGCGACCCAGAGCGCGATGATGTCGCGCGCGGTCACAAGGACCTTGGTGGGATGGTGCTCGGCGAGCTCGGAGGTGTCGTCGGGCCAGCCCTGCGTGGCGAAGGTCCACAGCTGCGAGGAGAACCAGGTGTCGAGGACGTCCTCGTCCTGGCGGACGTGATGGCCGCCGCACTTGGGGCACACGTCGGCGTCCTCCATGAGGGCGTCCTCCCAGCCGCAGTCCTCGCAGTAGAAGACGGGAATGCGGTGGCCCCACCAGAGCTGGCGGCTGATGCACCAGTCCTTGAGGTTGTCCATCCACGTGAGGTAGGCCTGGGTCCAGCGCTCGGGGTGGAACTTGACCTCGCCGGTCTTGACGACCTCGGTGGCGCGCACCTTGAGCTTGTCGACGGCCACGAACCACTGCTCGGAGAGCCAGGGCTCGAGCGCCGTGTCGCAGCGGTAGCAATGCATGACGGAGTGGTCGAGCTCCTCCACGTGATCGAGCAGGCCGTTCTCGTCAAACCACCTGACGATGGCCTCGCGGCACTCGTCGCGGTCCATGCCGGAGTACTCGCCGTACCCCTCGACGACGTGCGCCGTCTCGTCGAAGATGTTGATCTGCGGCAGGTCGTGGGTCTGGCCCATGGCATAGTCGTTGGGGTCGTGCGCGGGAGTGACCTTCACGAAGCCCGTACCGAAGTTTGCGTCGACGTGCCAGTCGGAGAAGATGGGTATCTCGCGGTTCACGATGGGCAGGATGACCGTCTTGCCCACGAGCGCCTGCTTCTCTGGGTCGGAGGGAGAGACGGCTATGCCGGTGTCGCCGAGCATGGTCTCGGGGCGCGTCGTGGCCACGGTCACGTACTCGATGCCATCCACAGGCTCCGCAAGCGGGTAGCGCAGGTACCAGAGGTGGCCCTTCTCCTCGTGGTACTCGGCCTCGTCGTCGGAGATGGCCGTACGGCAGCTCGGGCACCAGTTGACGATGCGCTTGCCGCGGTAGATGAGGCCGTCGTGATACCAGTCGACGAAGACCTTGCGCACCGCGCGCGAGAACTCGGGGCTCATCGTGAACTTCTCGTCGTTAAAGTCGATGGAGCAGCCCATGCGCTTGATCTGCGAGACGATCGTGCCGCCGTACTCGCGCGTCCAGTCCCAGCAGGCATCCAGGAACTTCTCGCGGCCTATCTCGAGACGGGATATCCCCTCGGCCTTGAGCTTCTTGTCGACCTTGGTCTGCGTGGCGATGCCCGCATGGTCCGTCCCGAGAATCCATCGGGTGGAGCGGCCGCGCATGCGGCTGTAGCGGATGTAGGTGTCCTGTATGGTGTCGTCCATCGCATGACCCATGTGCAGGATTCCCGTCACGTTGGGGGGCGGGATGGTAACGGTGCAGTCGCCGACGCCCTTGCTGCGCTGGTAGCAGCCTGCGCTTATCCACTTCTCGATGAGCTCGGGCTCTGCCGTCTGGGGATCGTAGTTCTTTGGCATTTCTTCCACGGTGTAACCGCCTTCGTTCGGGCCCGACAGACGGTGTAGGCACTCGTGTCATGAGCGCGCGCCTCTGCCCGGCTGGCTGATGGATGGGCCCGCTGTGCGAGCCAAGCCACAAGGATAGCACGCAGGCCGCAAAAGCGCGAAGCCACAGGTTATTCGGAGGGCATCAATCGACCCTGTCAATCCCGTCAATCCCGTCAAATCCCGTCAATCCCAAAGATACCGTACCTAGAGAGTGGCCTCCATGCGAGAACGAAGGCCGCTCGAGCATCGTCTAGTTGTACACTCGGCGGCATTTCCCACCGAGTGCGCACTTGAGACTGTACACTCGGCGCACTTTCCAAGCGAGTGTACGCTCCCAACTGTACACTCGGTGACCTTTCTTACCGAGTGTACGCTCCCGCCTGTACACTCGGCGGCATTTCCCACCGAGTGCGCACTTGAGACTGTACACTCGGTGATTTTTCTTACCGAGTGCGCACTTGAGACTGTACACTCGGTGATTTTTCTTACCGAGTGCGCACTTGAGACTGTACACTCGGCGCACTTTCAAAGCGAGTGTACGCTCCCGCCTTTACACTCGGCGCACTTTCCAAGCGAGTGTACACTCGCGACCGCGCGTCCGACGCCAAAGCGAACTCCAAGCGAACTCCGATGAGGCGCGCTATCATCAAAGCGAGAACGACCCACCGCCATCGAGGAGGAAGCGTGAGCCAAATCGTCAGTCCGTCGGAGACCGCAGCTGCGGAGGAGACCCCGCTCGACCGCCTTCGGCTCGTCATGGGTGACGAGGCCCTCGCACGCCTGCAAGCCGCGCGCGTCATGGTTCTCGGAATCGGCGGCGTCGGCTCGAACTGCGTCGAGGCGCTCGCGCGCGGCGGCGTGGGCGAGCTCGTCCTCATAGACCGCGACACGGTAGCACCCTCCAACATCAACCGGCAGGCGGTGGCCTTCCACTCGACCGTCGGCAGGCCCAAGGCCGAGGTGATGGCAGACATGGTGGCGGACATCAACCCCGCGTGCAGGGTGGTCGCGCTCAGGCGGTTCCTCTCCAAGGAGAACACCGAGAAGACGCTCTCTTCGCTCCCCCGCCCGGACTACGTCGTGGACGCCATCGACACGGTCACGCAGAAGCTCATCGTGGCCAAGTGGTGCCAGGACGAGGGCGTCAGGCTCATCTCGAGCATGGGCGGGGCGAACAAGCTCAACCCCGAGCGCCTTCGCTTCTCGACGATTGAGAAGACGAGCTGCGACCCCCTCTGCAGGGTCATGCGCAAGGAGTGCCGCAAGCGCGGCATCCGCCACCTCCAAGTCCTCTATTCCTCCGAGGTGCCGCTTCCCGTCACGCCGCGCGACGGGATCGCGGACGGCGGAAGGCGACCCGAGAAGGGCATAACCCTCGGGACCATGAGCTACATGCCGCCGATAATGGGGCAGATGATCGCCGGCCGCGTCATCTGCGAGCTCGCGCAGCTCAGAAACGAACTCGACGACCAGGTGCCCCTCCGATGACCGCGCCGAGGGACACGGCCTTCCCGCCCGAGGGAACGCGCCTCTTCGACGCGCACTGCCATCTCGACTTCATGTCGAACGCGGACGAGGTCGCGCGAGACGCAGGGGCGATGGGGCTCGCCATCCTCGCCACCACGGTGGACCCACGGGGATATCAGAGGCTCCGCCCCATAGCGGACGCGTGCGAGAACGTGCGCGTCGCGGTGGGGCTGCACCCCTGGTGGGTGGCAGACGGACGTTGCGGCGAAAAGGACGTCTCCCTCGCCGCGAGCATCGCCGAGGCGGAGCCGCTCGTGGGCGAGGTGGGAATCGACCTCTCCCCCAGGCACGTGCCCGAGGGATCTCGCCACGCCCAGGAGGAGGCCCTCGGGCGCATATGCCAGTCCTGCGCGAGGCGCTCCGGGCGCGGTGGAGCGCGCGACACGCAGGCGCCCCCGACCGTGCTTTCCATCCACTCGGTGCGTGCGGCGACACAGGCGCTCGACATCCTGGAGGAGACCGGCTGCCTCACGACCTGCCGCCCCGTCTTCCACTGGTTCAGCGGCACGGGAGACGAGCTGGCCCGTGCGGTCCGCGCGAGCTGCTGGTTCTCCGTGAACGAGATGATGCTCTCCACGAGGCGCGGGCGCGAGTACGCGCGCCAGGTGCCCGAGGAGCGGCTTCTCACCGAGACGGACCTTCCGCCCGCGCAGGGCGAACCCTTCTCGGCCGAGAGGATCGCGGCCTCCCTCGAAAGAACGCTCGGTCTGCTTGCCGAGATTCGTGGTGACGACGTGGAATCCCTGGCGGACAGGATAGTCGGGAACGCTCGGCGACTCTTCTCGGCGTAGGCGCGGGCACAGCGGGCGAAAGGTACCACGTCGAACCGACCGAATCTCTCGGCACAAGCGTCAGCCCGGACGACCGAGTCATCCCAGGCACCCCGGCGCCCTCATCCCCTTGCCACGCATGCCGCATACAATTGGGCCGCATAGGAAATCGCGCCGTCGTCCGCAAGGAACTGCGGCGCGTGAAGCTCGTGGACCTCGGCACCAGGCCCCCTGCTCCCGATCCAGAAGAAGAAGCTCGGGACATGCGCCCTATAGTAGGCGAAATCCTCCCCGACGAGCGTGGGCGCGGCATCTGCCAGGCTGCAGCCGCTCCTTTCCACGCACCCGATGGCCTCCGCCATCATCTCTGGTGGGTTCCACACCATGGGAACCCGCCTGCCCCAGATGACCTCGCCCTGACATCCGTAGGAGCGCGCGGTCCCCCCAACGATTTCCTCCACGCGCTCCGTCATGCGTTCCAGCACATCATCCGAGAGCGAACGCACCGTCGCCTTCATGCGAACCTCGTCGGCCACGCGGTTCACGGGGCTTCCGCCCTCTATCATATTGATAGAGAGCAGTCCGGCAACGAGCGGATCGACGTTTCTGCTGACCACAGTCTGCAGGGACTGGACCATCGCGGCGGCACAGACGATCGGGTCCACGTTCAGGTGAGGCATCGAGCCGTGGCCGCCAGACCCTCGCACGACCACCTCGAAGTTCCTAAGTGCCGCCATGAGCGCGCCCTCCCGGCAAACCACCTTGCCGACCTCAACGGATGGCCAGTTGTGCATTCCGAAGCAGACCTCGGGGTGAATTCGGTCAAAGAGTCCCGCGTCCATCAGCATCTGGGCGCCAGTACCCGTCTCTTCCGCGGGCTGGAAGACCAGGTCCGTAGTCGGGAGCTCCACCCCCGCCCTCTTCATTCTGGAGAGAAGAAGCGCCGCCCCGCACAGGGCCGTGGCATGCAGGTCGTGGCCGCACGCATGCATCGCGTTGGGAACGGACGACCTCCATGGGACGTCCGTGCGCTCGGTCTGGGGAAGTGCGTCGATGTCCGCCCTCAGCATGACCTCGGCCTGCGCCCCGGGAATCCGGGCGACCACCCCCGTCTCAATCGGCATGTCGATGATCTGGCATTCCGGCAGGGCGGACAAGAACTCCCGAATCCTCATCGACGTCCGATACTCCCGCCCGGACAGCTCCGGATTGCGATGGAGGTCATGCCTGAACACGGCGAGCGTCTCAAGCTCGTCGTCCGCGAGTCGCAAAATCGACGAATCCACAACAGCCTCTTCCGTGTCGTCCGGCCTACAGAACCTCGTCAACTCCCGCGCCGGACGAGCCTGAGCACCAGGCCCTCCAGTCCCTTCGCGCGTGGGCATCATGAGGAGGCCCGACGCTAGCGCTTCTCGCCCCCGGCCTCGCCGCCAAACCTCGCCATCACGAGGGGGAACACGAACACCAGGTAGAACATCTGCAGAAAGCTTGCCACCACGGTACCGGAGAACCCGGCCAGCGCCGCCTTGATCGGCGGGACGACCACCAGGAAGACGATGTAGTAGCCCAATAGACCGCAGACCAGGCGCCAGAAGCGCTCCTGCATGGGGACCTCGGTCTCAAAGCGCACGAATCGGCGCTCCAGAATCCAGCCCAGCATAAACGCGCTCAGCCATCCCACCGCCTTGAACGTGTCGTTCGCCATCTTCATGCCGTCCACAAGCAGGTTTCCAGCTGCGTCGTAGTCCATCGGGTAGGACTTCGTCGCGGCATAGACGGCCGCGGCGACCGCAATGGCCACTCCGACGATAGCCACGAGGACGTCCTTGTCAGGGTTCGACTCAAGCCACCGCGAGAGCTTTCCCGCAAGGAACATCACCAGAACGCCAACGGCCGCCCCCACCAAGATGTCCTGTGGGGTGTGCACGCCCAGGAAGTTCCTGCTGAACGCGACCAGGAAAAGGAGAATCCACATGAGTACCCTGATGCCGCGGCGAATGTCACTCCGGATGGCAAGGCCGCCAAACAGCGAGGCAGCGTTCATCGAGTGCCCGCTGGGAAACGAGTAGCCGGTCGCTGTCTTCATGGCGACGGGTTCGGGAGAGATCCGCGGGTCGCGAATCCACGGACGGTAGGCGCAAGCCGTCACCTTGAGGACACCGTTGACGATGCGGTTTCCGGACCAACCCATGAGGAGGTAGGTTCCGATCCGCTTGTTCACGCACCAGTAGATCAGCGCCATGATGACAAGCGTGACGTCCATCTCGCCGTACCAGGTCATCTTCGAGAGGAAGGACGTGAGACAGCCGCCAACCCCCTCGCGAAACGCCTGCAGCACAAGCAGAATCTCGATGTCCAAAGCAACCCGCCTTCCCGGACCATAGCCCGATAGCTGAACCACCTTGCCGATGCATGCGAACGCACCATGTGAGCGTGCCGCAAGCTCGACCGGCACGTCCTAAAATATTGTACCGTATCCACCAATCCGTCAGGAGACCAGCCGGCATAAGGTACGCCCTCGATTGCGGGCTCGATTGCGGGCTGCCATTGCGTCGCACGCCATCCAGCGAATCAAAACCCTGTCCGGCGCCAAGCGACGACAAGCACAAAAGGGAGGGGCCGGACCTGGCGTCCGACCCCTCCTGACGTACGTTTGTCGTGAACGTGACGACTACGCGCGCTTCGCGCTCGCGGCGGCGCGCACGATCTGCGGGCTCTCGTCGCCGCCGACGGACTCCGGCGTGACGACGACCTCGGTGATGTCGAGGTCGCTCGGAAGGTCGAACATCGTGTCCTCGAGCGTAGCCTCACAGATGGCCCGCAGCCCTCGCGCGCCAGTCTTGCGGCTGATGGCCTGGCGGGCAATCTCGCGCAGCGACTCCTCGGTGAACTCCAGTCTGA
>JAGAWD010000273.1 GCA_017941585.1 Olsenella sp.
CTCTCACGGGCAGAGCGTTTGGATCGGCACGACATGCACGCCATCTTGGCGCGTATACGCATAGGTGCCGAGCCCCTCGACCACGGCGAGAAATGAGGGCGGCCTCCCGCCCGCCGCAACGACCTTGTCGCGCACACGCCGAAGGTTCGCGGCGGCCTTGTCTACCTGGTTGTGGCCAAGCTTTATCTCCAAGCCTCCCCAGGCACCGTCCGACGCCTCGATGACGGCGTCAATCTCCAGGTCATCGCGGTCGCGGTAGTAGTACAGCCTGCCGCCAATTGTCTGCGCGTACACGAGCAGGTCGCGCGTGCACATGCCCTCGAACAGGAAGCCGAACGTCTCGAAGTCTCCCAGCAGCATGTCGGGAGTCACCCCCAATACGGCGGCCGCGAGAGAGGGGTCTGTGTAGTGGTACTTGGGCTTCTTGTTTATGCGCAGCGGCGAGCGGACGTTTGGGCTCCATGGACCGATCTTCTCGAGAATGAAGGTGCGCTCGAGGACGTCCATGTAGTCGTCGACCGTCTCGTCCGCCAGGGGCGTGGCCCCGTCTTCCGCCGTCATGTCTCTGATGAGCGTCTTGGGGGTCGCCGCCTGCTCGGCATTGCGGGCGAGCGAGCGCATGAGGCGCGCCATCTTGCCCCTGTCACGCCGTCGCTCGTCAACCTTGTGCATGTCCTCTTCGATGAATGACTCGATGTAGCTCATCGGCAGGGCTCGGGCGCTCTCGGGCGAGACGTCAATCGCCGCCGGCCAGCCGCCGCGCACAACCATGAATGCGACGTCATCCGGCGTGGCACCACGAGAAAGCCCCTCGACCTGGCTCTCCCCCTCGAACAGGGCTTTGAGTGAGACCTCGCATGTCGACTCACCCGATTCGGACAGCGTCATCGTCCTCATGTCGATGCGCTTGATGCGTCCGACGCCGCTGTGACTCGGCTTGTGATGACGGGGAGTCGACGAGCCCGTGAGGATGAACTTGCGCTCCTTGCCGGTCTGGTCGATTGCCGAGCGAGCCATGTCCCAAAGCAGCGGCAGCTCCTGCCACTCGTCGATGAGGTGGGGGGACTCCCCGCGCAGGGCGAGCGACGGTGCGGCGGCGAACACGCCGAGCGGAGAGGGGTTCTGCTCGGTGGGCATGAGCGTCGCCTCGCTGTTGGCGTGGTTGCGTCCGCTCCACGTCTTGCCGCAGTACTTCGGTCCGCGGATGAGCGTGCCACCAAACACGGACAGGGCTTCGTCTATCGACTTGTCCACGCATCGTGGTCTGTATGACGGGTTTGCAAGCGACCCATAGCCCATCTACCATTGTCCTCTCTACTAGATTCTCTATTTTGCGACCATTATACTCTACGTTTTGCGACTGCATAACTCTGCGTTATACGGATAGATTATTCTACGTTTTGCGGCCGTCCAACTCTAAGGAAGCCGTCGTTTGACGAGAACGCGAAGGGGCCGGGAATACAGCTGCTCGCATTAGGCTAACAGGCACACGAGTCCCCTCAGCGCACCAATAAGGCGCCCCGGAACCACGTCCGGAGCGCCTGGAGAATCGCACAGTTTTGTAGCGGTCTTACTCCCACTCAATCAGAGACGCATGGCTGTGGTGGCCCACGGTAGCTCGGAGCGCCCTCACGTGTCCACGTTATCCGTCGTGGCCCTGGCTATCCTCCCTGCGGACGTCAAAGCGACGTCACGGGCACCAGTTTTGCACACGTGACGTCGCCTCACTCGAAGTCGGGTGACGTCATGACGTCATCCGACTGCGTTTGCGCTGGTAGCGTTAACCATGCGATCTCCAAAGACCACAGGCTGCCGCCCGCTCTTGGTATGCTGATCTCGGGGCAGGACGGCAACCCACCTGCACCGCACGAACAAGCCTCACCGGACCTGTGGTGGAAGCCGCTGTTTATTGGCTGTTGTGCCCACCTCTCCGCTACTGTCAATCCGAAATCCGGTAGCGCCTCGCGCTTGTCGCGCCGGTGACGCTTACCAGCCCCAGCTCAGCAAGTCTGCGCAGCAAGACATTGGCACGTGCTGTGCTCTTGCCGATACCGACAGCTATCTCAGAAGTCCTCGACGGCCCGGCGGCTCTGAGGAATTCGATGATGGCTCTCTCTGCCTCCGAAAGAGCTTCTTCGCTCATCTTCGACGGTCTTCGATTGCCTTCGATTGCCTTCGATTGCACTTCGCCGGCCGAATCGGCAGAGACGAGCGGCAGCGTGAGCGTCGTTCGGTCGGGGCCGTAGGCAACCTCGTAGGAGGGTTCCGCGTAGCCGGCCCACTCCCAGCCGCCGAAGATCTTGTCCATGCCGCTGCCCGCACGCTCTCCAATCTCCACCATCGAGAACATGCGCATCATGGCCTCGTTGCGCGGGTCGGTGCTGCCGGGCTTGCGCGCCTCCTCGACGGGCATGCGGAAGTCGCCGGGGTTGGCGATGGTGATGGCCTCGTCGTTCCACACGCACACCACGCCTCGGCGGTCGAACCAGTTGGCGTTGGTGAGCGCGTTCACGATGGCCTCGCGCAGCGCCTCGTGGGCCGGCGTGTCGTCCACGCGGTCGACGCCGTCCAGGCGGAACGGCACCTTGAGCGCCGCCTTGAGCTTGTTGTACACGCGGAAGTAGAAGTCGTACACATTGCCGGACCAGTCGCCCGGCTGGCTGGTGAAGCGGTCCTCCCAGCGCGTGTCGTGGCCGGTCTTGGGGGTAGTCCAGGAAGTAGTGCGGGAACTCGTAGGTGATCCAGCGGTCCTCGCCGAACATGAGCAGGCCGGCGCGCGTGGGCTTGAGGTCACCGTTCTCGTCCGCGCGCAGGGCGCCTATGTTGGTGAGGAAGGTGTCGTCGTCTGCGCTGCTCCACACGTGGTTCTCGTTGCGCTGGTCGAAGCGCATGCGGTACCTGCGCACCGTCTCGCGGTTGATGAACTCGAGCTGCCCGTTCTCCGCGATGGCCGCGTCCTGGCTGGACGTGTCCGAGTCGCGCAGCGTCGAGAGGACCTCCTCGCGCTTGCACTGGTGGTCGCCCGTGTGCGTACGTCGGAAGGTGCCACCGAAGAGGTTGTTGTCGATGTAGACGGGACGTGTGTAGCGGTCAACCCACGGCACGCGGATGACCACGATGTCCTTGCCGTCCACCGTCTCCACGGTGGCGTCGGAGTCTCTCATGAACCGCACGGAGAGCTTGTCCTCGGAGAGCGCCGCGTTCCAGAAGTCGTCGAGCACCTTGCCGGCCCTCGGGATGCCGTGCACGACGAAGCTGCCATCCTCCTTGCGCTCCGTCACGCCCAATACGATCACGCCTCCGGCGGTGTTCGCGAAGGCCGAGACCGTCTCCCACACGCTGCGCGGGAACTCTCCCTGACCGTCGCGCCCGAGCGCCTTCTTCACCTCAAGGCGGTTGCCCTCGCGGTATGTCCCCAGCTCCTGCAAGCCCCTCCCCGGCTTCGACCTCGTAAGGAGATTCTCTTTCGATGAGTCCGACGGCTGGGGCGTTCACATCACCCCTGAGGTGCTGTCCCAAGTCCTCTAAACCCCGCGCCCTTAACTCACGAGCGGGCAGGCCAGTGTTGTGCCTGCCCGCTCGTGCGTTCTACGAAGGCCGTAAATCAGCCCACATACTTCTTCGCCGTGTAGCCGTCGCGCCAGGTGACGAACTCGAGCTCGGTGACCTCCCCGGCCTCGAGCCTCTTTCGCATCTCGCCCCACGCCCTGACGGCGTTGAAGATGTCCTGGTCGTGCGACTCGAGGAAGAAGTGCCCGTCCACGACCTCCACGGGGAGCAGCTTCCAGTCCTCCCCCAGGCGGAACAGCAGGTGGATGGCCTCGTCCACGTCGTCGATACTGCACGTCGGCGCAACCGCTCCGAAGCCGACGGTGACCCGCAGGCCCAACCCCGGCCATGACGCCGACAGGCGAAGGTCATATGACGACGGCTCTCACCAGCGCCACCACGAGCAGGGCAGATCGAGCAGAGGTCGCGAGCGTTAACAGTTCTCGCCAAGGTCTGCGCCATTGCTGCGGATGCAGCGCTGGTACCACCAGAAGGAGTCCTTCCGCGTGCGGTGCAGGTCTCCCCTGCCCTGGTCGTCCATGTCCACGTGGATGAAGCCGTAGCGCTTGGACATCTGCCCCGTGGTGAAGGCGACAAGGTCGATCGGCCCCCATGTGGTGTAGCCAAAGAGCCGCACGCCGTCCTCCACTACCGCGGACCGCATGTTGCGCACGTGCTCGCGCAGGTAGTCGATGCGGTAGCTGTCATGGACGCGCTCCACGCCGTCCTCGACCACGACCTCGTCACGCGCGCCAAGGCCGTTCTCCACGTCGAAGAGGGGCACCTGGTAGCGGTCGTTGATGAGGTTGAGCCAGTAGCGAAAGCCAACGGGATCCATCTGCCAGCCCCATTCGCTGGTTTCGAGGTAGGGGTTGGGAACGCCTGTGGAAAGGTTTCCGGCCACGCTACCCTCCACCTCGTGGGTGGTCACGACGCTGGAGCTGTAGTACGAGAAGGCGAGGAAATCCGCCTTGCCGGCCATGAGGTCGGCCGCGTCCTCGGGCGTGACCTCGAGGTCAACGCCGTGCTCGCGCCAGGTGCGCCGCGCGAAGTCGGGGTAGGCGCCGCGCAGCATCGTGTCGGCGCAGTAGCAGAAGCCGTCCTGGAAGTAGCGCTGGTTGGCGAGGGCATCCGCCGGATCGCAGGTGTAGGCGTAGCTGCACATGCCTGCCACCATCGTGCCCACCATGATGGAGGGGTCGATCTCGTGGGCGGCCCGCACGGCGCGGGCGGCGGCGACCATCTGGTTGTGGAGCATCACGTAGGAGGCCGCGTCGTAGCCGCGCACGAAGCCCAGCACGTTGACCTCATTGAAGGTGAGCCACTTGTCGACGAGGCCCTGGTACTCTCGGAAGCAGGTTGTCGCGAAGGCCACGAACTCGTCGATGACCGCGCGGTTTTCCCAGCCGCCGTAGGTGAGCTCGATGTAGGTGGGCTCGTCGTACTTGTAGAGGGTGATGACCGGGTCCATGCCCAGCTCGCGGGCGTAGGAGAGGACCTGCCGGTAGAACTCCACGCCCTCCTGGTTGACGCCGCCGGCGACGCCGTGCGGGTAGACGCGGGCCCACGACACCGTGGTATTGAAGGTGGTGAAGCCCATCTCGGCGAAGAGGTCCAGGTCCTCGCGCCAGCGGTGGTAGAAGTCGATGCCCACATGGTTGGTGTAGCGAACGTCGTCGAAGAGCTCGTAGCTCGCGCCTTCGGGGAGCTGGCCGAACTGCTTCATGCGACCACGCGTGCCGTCTGCGTTGCGGTAGTGAATCCAGCGGGTGCCAATTCCCTCGGCCGGATCGCCGTAGTCCACCTGCACGGGGCTCTTTCCACCCTCATCCCAGCCGCCCTCGGCCTGTGCCGCGCTGATCGATCCTCCCCACAGGAAACCCTTGGGAAATGCCTGCTGCTCTGTCATCATGCTCACCTTTCTCTTATCGCTTCGCATCTTGTTGCCGATGTCAAGATACGACGGTGCCGCGCTCCCAAGGGGCAGCGCGGCACCAAGCTGTCACATAGTTTCAGAAGCAACGCCGGAGGCGCCCGGAGACCGTACAATCGGTTCGACGCGACGTCAGCAGGCAAGGGCGAACCTCCCTAGCCTAGAAGGTGTTCTCCGTCAGCCAGGAGACGGCCTTCTTCGATCCGCCGAAGAGCTTGTCTAGGAATCCCATGGTAGAACGTCCTCTCGTCTCGTCGAGTCTATGCTCGCCCCATCACCGGGGCCGGGAAAGGCCGGGGCCGGCCGTCATCCGGCCGGCCCCGGGAAGGAAGGGCTTGCTATGCCACCTTGGCCAGCTCTGCAGCTTGGCGGTCAGCCTCAAGCTGCTCCTTGGTGAAGCCAAAGAAGTAGGTGACCGCAGCTGCGACACCGAGGGCAAGTGCCCAGGAGATGCACGCGAAGATCAAGTTCTGCGTGCCGCCGCCAGCGTAGTTGATGAGGCCAACGATGTTGGTGGCGCCCATGACGTAGAACTTGACGTTCATGAGACCAGCAAACGCACCGCCTACGAGACCACCGAGAAAGATACCGATGAAGGGGCGCAGGTTGTACTTGAAGCCGCAGCCGTAGAGCGCAGGCTCGTTGACGCCGCCAAAGATGCCAGAGATGAAGTAGCCGAGCTGTGCCGCCTTCTCCTCGGGCTCCTTGAGCCTGAGGAAGGCACCCAGGGCCATGCCCCAGCCAGCTGCGACAGAGATCCAGGCGGCCACGAGCACGCAGGAATCATAGCCGAGCGCCATGAACGAAGGGAGGATGAGGCCGAACATGGCCACGTGCATGCCGGTGATGATCAGGAACTGCCAGATGGCGGCGATGATGGCGACGGCAACGAAGCCACCGTGGTCGGCCAGGAAACCGAAGCCGCCGGAGAGCAGGTTGCCCATCCAGGAGCCGATGGGGGCGAGCACGCAGAGCGAGAGCGGGGTGACGACCATCATGGTGAGGGTGGGTACGAACACGGTGGAGAGCGTCTCGGGAACAACCTTCTTGAAGAACTTCTCGACGAAGTACAGCACGGCCACGGTGAGCAGGATGGGAAGCACCGACTGCGCATAGCTGGCCACGGGCGCCAGGAAGAGGCCGTAGACCATCGTGCTGGTCTCGCCTGCGGCGACCAGATCCATCATCTCGGGTGCCATGAGCACGCCACCGCACATCATGCCGAGTACGGGCGTCGCACCGAGGGTAGCCGCCGCGGTGTAGCCCAGGTAGATGGGCAGGAAGTAGAAGCCCGCGTTGAACATCCAACTGTTGAAGAAGGTATAGACTGCGCTGTCCTCGGAAATGACGCCTAGCATGAGGGGGCCGAGGATGATGGCCACGGTGCGGAATATGGCCGCTCCGGTCATGAGCGGGATGGCCGCGACCATGGTCTTGGACAGGTAGTTGAGGACGTTGTCCAGGATGGCCTTGGGCGTCAGCTTCTGCTTGGGAGCGTCGGCGTCAAGGTTCTCGTCCACCGAGCCGCCGGCCGCGACGCCGGCCGCCAGGATCTCGGGGTAGACCTTGGAGACGTTCTGGCCGATGATGACCTGGAACTGCTCGCCCACCCACTGCACGCCGAGAACGCCCTTGATCTGCTTCATCTCGTCCACATTGGGGATGGTCTTGTCCTTGAGGGTGAGGCGCAGGCGCGTCATGCAGTGCATCGCCTGGGTGATGTTCCCCGGGCCTCCCACCGCCTCCAGGACGTCAGCCGCGATTTGCTTGTTGTCTGCCATTGTTCGCTCCTATCCTTTCGATCTTTGCTTGCCGAGCTGTGCTTTGTGCTGCTCTCTGACAACTAATCTAAAACGCTTAACTGCTGATAGCGAGCATACGCAGCGATACTGGATGAACCATTCAGATTCGCCGTCAAAAAGGTCTTTGAGCTTGGGCGTTTTGTTCATCGGTGCATACAGACTCCAACGAAGAGGCAAAAGATCGCCCGCAGGACAGCTGTTAGCCATCCTGCGGGCGGTCCGCACTTGCTTGGTGCCTGATGTGCCTCCCCGCTAGCCCTCCTGCGCGTTGACTCCGTCAAGGCCAAGCGAGTCCACGAAGCGCTTGATGCGCGGGTTCCAGTACCACCAGTCGTGGCCGCCGTGGCCGCGCTCGCTCTCGTATTCGAGTCGGTCGGTCAGCGTCTGCATGTGCGGATCCAGCAGGTCGAAGCTCAGGCCCGTCATGGCGTCCTCCTCGCCGCAGCAGGCAAAGATGCGCGGCTTGGGGCCATCGCTCTCGGCGAGGCGCTCTGCCATCACGAGGGCATCAAATTCGCCACCCGGGATCTCGGTCAGCGGACCCATGGCAAGCTCCATACCGCGGTTGAACTCCCCCAGCACGCTCTCGTATCCCGCAAAGGTCTGCGGCAGCGCCGGGGAGAGCGAGCAGCAGGCAGCATAACGCTCTGGATGCTTGAAAGCCATGCGCAGGGCGCCGTAGCCGCCCATGGAGTTGCCCATCACGAAGGTCTTGGCCGGGTCGTCGGTCACATGGAAGAAGTCGCGCATCTTTGCTGGCAGCTCCTCGGAGATGTAGGTCTCGTACGCCAGGCCATGGATGCCGTCCACGTAGAAGCCGCGCTGCACCGTGGGCATGACCACGATGAGGTCGTAATCGCGCGCCACTAGCTCGATGCAGCTCTTGCGTATCCAGGCGGTGTGGTCGTCACCGTGACCGTGCAGGCAGTAGAGCACGGGGTGCATGCGGGTGGCGTCAGTGATGTCCCCGCCGCCGTGGCGGCTCTCGGGAAGCAGGACGCAGACGTCGGTGTCCATCGCCAGCGCCTGCGAGTACATGGAAAGCTGGACGAGTGCCATGGTATTTCTCCTTAGGACGATGAATCGATGTTACTTCGTGACGCGGTCGATGAACGAGAACACCCAGTCGAGGTTCTCTTCATTCTCGTAGTCGGCGATGCCGTGGACGCCACCTTCCACCAGGCGGAAGGGCACGTCCCCCTCAGGCAGATAGTCCAGGAGGTTCTCGCGGAAGGCCTCGGACTGGCGGGGGCTCACCAACGGGTCGGCGGTGCCATGCTCTATGAGCACCGGGCACATGCCCTCGTGCAGGTAGTTGTTGGGGTCGAGCAGGGCAGCCTTCGCGATGAACTCCTCGCCCGTGGCGCCGCAGATCGTCTCGAGAAGCGTGCCGCCGTCGGGGGCCGCAAAAGCACCCGACGCCTTGATCTGGCGGTTCCAGGCGAGCAGGTCGAGCGGCGCGTACCAGTCGACCAGGCCGCACACGGAGGGCACCGGATCCGCATCGGTGCCGTCCACGAGCTCGCAGTGCGGCACGAGCGCCGTGAAGCATGCCAGCTCCGCGCCGGCGCTCTCACCCCAGAGCACGATGCGGCCGGCGTCGATGCCCAGCTCGTCGGCATGGGCGACCATGTGACGCAGCGCGTTGCGTGCATCGGCAAAGGCGGCGGGCAGCGGGTCGGTGGTGGCGAGGCGATACTGCACGCTCGCGACAGCGTAGCCACGCCTCACACCCGAGAGCGCAGGACGCATCTGGTAGCGCCGCTTGTCTCCCTTGACGAAGGCCCCACCGTGAATGAAGACGACGAGCGGCCAGCCTGCCTCGGGACCCTCTCCGTCAGGATAGTACACGTCATAGCGGTTGCGCTCATGAGGTCCGTAGGCCACGTCAAGGCGCTTGCGCTTGACCCAGCTGATGTCGCACTCGCCGCTGTAGAGCTGGTCGAACTCGTTGTTGTTCATGAGCGGTTCCTTTCGGGCTTTGTCACAAGGTGAGAGAAGGCGCCGAACCCGTCGGCCCGGCGCCCCAAGGGAAGGAAGGGCTTATTTGGTGGCGTCCTCGTCGAAGCCCAGCACGAGGGTGAGGATGAGGGGGACCAGGAAGGCAGTCACATAGCCGATGGTGCCAGAGACCAGGTTGGCCGTGTCGGCGCCCATGAAGCCGAGCCAGCCCATGATGGTGCCGCCGCCCCCGATGGTGTAGACGCCGGCGCCCAGGAGCGAGGCGATGCCAGAGCCGACGGCCGCGCCGATGGCCTCGTACACGAAGATGCGCGGGTTGGGGAGCATGATGCCGAAGAGCGCGGGTTCGGCGACGCCACCCAGCAGCGATGCGGTGAAGCACGAGAGGCCAAGCTCCTTGTTCTCCTGCTTCTTGGACTTGAGGAAATAGCCCAGGACGACGCCGGTGACAGCGACGGTGGCGATGGTGCCTGCGACGAGGATGACGTCCTCGTGGCCCTGGCTGAAGTAGGTGACGGCCACGGACATGAAGACGGGCAGGTGCATGCCGGTCATGATGAGCACCATCCACACGCCGGAGATGAGGGCGACGCCGATGGGTCCAAGCAGCTGCTGGATGCCGTTGAAGACGCCAGCCAGACCCTGGCCGATGATGTTGCCCAAGGGGGCAAGGCCGCAGAGCATGACGGGCAGCATGATGAGGATGGTGAGAGGCATGACGGCCATCATGCGGAACATGGCAGGAATGTGCTTGTTGAGGAAGCGCTCCACGTAGCTAGCCACCCAGCAGGTCAGAATCATGGGGACAACCGAGCTGGAGTAGTCGACGAGCGTCATGGGCAGGCCGAAGACGTCGAACGGCTCGCCGGCGGCCACGATCGCCTCGACGGTGGGATGCACCAGGATGCCACCCAAGATCATGCCCAGCACCGGGCTCATGTTGAACTTCTTAGCCGCGGTGTAGCCCACCATGACGGGAAGGAAGTAGAACGGGGCATCACCGGCAAAGGTGAGGGCGGTCATGATGTTGGAGTCGGCGGGAATAAGTCCCAGCATGCCGTCGCCCAGGAGCGACGCTACCATCTTAATCATGCCTGCGGCGATGATGCCCACAAGCAGCGGCTGGATGCAGCCGGAGAT
This sequence comes from Olsenella sp., assembly GCA_017941585.1. Taxonomy (GTDB): domain Bacteria; phylum Actinomycetota; class Coriobacteriia; order Coriobacteriales; family Atopobiaceae; genus Olsenella_J. Next base: position 10,387 of record JAGAWD010000273.1, read on the forward strand.
GTAGTCGATGACGGTGTCGAGAACGCCCTTGGGCGAGAGGTCGCGCGGCTTCTTCTCCACGGGCGCGCCGTCAGGTTCGTCGTCGACCATGGCCTGCTGCTCGAGACCGGCGACCTCGCAGAAGTCCTTGTAGACGTCGGAGACCTGCGGGCCAAACACGCACTGGAACTGCTGGCCAACCTGCACGACCTTCAGAACCTTGTTGACCTTCCCCAGCGCGTCGACGTCAACCTTGGCAGGGTCCTTGACCTCGAGGCGCAGGCGCGTCATGCAGTGGAACGCGTTGGCCAGGTTCTCCCGTCCGCCGATGGCCTCTATGATGGCCTGTGATTCCTGCTCGTACTTCATTTCCCTTTCCCTTCCGTCCGGGCGAGCGTTGGCCCGCCTCCGTTCGTTGCGACCATTACGCCACAGGTGAGACTGCCGCAGCAGTCACAGGGAAGGCTTTGGTATCGTTCGTTCAGGAGCAGTCCGCAGCAGGCGGGCTCGATTGGGCGTTTCTTTCAAAGGGGATGGCTATGGCGGTGCTCGAGGCGCTCATTGCACGACGCGACTTCACCAAGACGGACGAGGCCCTGGCAGACTACATACTCGAGCATGCGGACGAGGTTGTGCGGATGAGCGTGGCGGAGCTCGCCGAGCGCAGCTACACGTCAAGCGCTGCCGTGAACCGCCTGTGCCGTAAGGTGGGCTCGGACGGATACCGGGCATTCAGGGTCGACCTCACGATGGATCTTGAGAGGCGGCGGGCAGGGGCTGGAGTCAGCGCTGACCTACGCGTGAGCACGGGACAGTCGTCCGTGGACACCATGACGAGCGTTGCCAGCGTCTTCAGAAAGGCCATCGACGAGACCTTCTCCACCGTGTCGCCGATGGAGCTGCGAAATGCCACCCGCACAATCCTGCGTAGCGGTCGCGTGGTTCTATACGGTGGTGGAGACTCAGCCGTCGCGTGCGAGCAGTTCGCCAACGACCTCAAGCGCATCGGCATCGTGAGCGTCACGGCCTACCAGTACGGCAGTCTGTGGTCGGCCACGCGCATGGCACGCAAGGGCGACTCCGCGGTCTTCGTGAGCTACAGCGGAGCCCTGATCGAAGGCCTGTCGGACCATGCGCGCGCGGTGCGCGATGCCGGTGCGAAGGTCATCTACGTGACGTCGGGCAAGCTGGACGCCGCCACTAGGCATCTGTGCGACCACCTGCTACAACTGCCCGCAGGCGAGGATATAGTAGGGAGCGCCGGAACATTCTTCTCGCAGATGACCTTGCGCTATGCGCTGAGCAGCCTCTACGCGACGGCATACTCTATAGACGCCGAGACAAACGACGCACACAGGGCCTCGGTCGTATCGCCTGACTGGACTCGGTAGCGAGATGCTCTTCGAGTAGCGGCCCTGCACAGTTAGACAATCAATCAAAGCCCGGAGAATAGTACGGATTTGCGCCATCACCTGCGGTCGCGTCGAACCGTGACGTCCGTCCACTCTCCGTGACGTCGTTTTGACGTCATCAAAACGGCTTCCCCTCATGCAACTCAGCACCGAACGTGCCAGCGTTCGCCGAGTGTTGCCACGTTTCCACACGTCCAACCTGTCAGCACAAAACTGTTCGATTGCTGGTAACAGCCAGCATCTGAGAGCAAGAATGTGCTGTTCAAAGGCCCTGCGAATCCGCCTTACCCAACCGCTGACAACTCCATCTCGCGTTTGGCTAACAGGCACGCGAGTCCCCAAGACGCACCAAAAAGGCGCCCGGAAACCACGTCCGGAGCGCCTGGAGAATCGCACAATTATGTAGCGATCTTACTCCCACTCCACCGTTGCGATTGGCTTGGGCGAGAGCTCGTAGGCTACGCGGCAGATGCCGGGAACCTCGGCCAAGATGCGGTCGCACATCTTGTGCAGAAGCGCCCAGTCGAGCTCGGGCACCTCTGCAGTCATGACA
>JAGAWD010000274.1 GCA_017941585.1 Olsenella sp.
ACGAATGCCGCCTCCATTCTTCTGTCGGATGCCTATTGGGACATGAGCGCGGAGATGACCGACTACTTCTTCACGGAGGTCGCCTCCCGGTCTTTTTCCCAGCTTACCGGTAATCTTGGCAAGGTGGACATGGTCGCCTTCGAGCGTCTGCCAGTACTGGGCCGCAACGCTGCCCGCCCGTGTAAAGTCGTAAAGATAGCCCGTCGACCCAGGATTCTCACGCAATTGCGTACCAAAGATCTCGACCTCGGCAGGGGTCAGCTCGGGACGCCCCTCTTCGGGCACGTAGACGTTTTGGAGGATCTGCGAATCGCCAAGCTCGATTGCCCCGTCACTTATCGTCAGAAGGCTCCACGAGCCGTAGAAGCCACCCGTCGAACGAAGCTCAGAGTTGTTCTGAGCGACGAGCAGATAGTTGCGCGTCTGCCCATTGCCACCGAGCATCTGGGGCAGGTACGGAAGAACGAGATTGAGTTTCTCGAGCCCGTCCGATGCCGAGGACATCTTCCCCCTCACCTTGCCGATGATGTCGCCGACCTGGGAGATGTGAGGCTGCGGCAGCGCCTCGAGGGTGTCTGCGGACCTGACGACCACAGGACCAGCCTGTTGCACCGCAGACGAGAGGCTCTGCAGAACGGGGACGTTCACGGCGCCATCGTGCATGAGGTTGCTCAGGTTGAGGACGTCGGAATTGGAGGCGAGCGGAGTAAGCGCGTTGTCGGAAAGATCCACGAGGACATCGCCCAACGTGCGAACGCTCCTTACGTCGTCGCCCAGCACGGGAACGAGCGAGGCGACGGTCCACTCAAACCCAGAGAGCTCGCTTTGGATGTTGTGGGCCGATACGTTCACGTTGGAGGGAACCTTCGCAAGAGAGGCGGCGTCGCCGGCCTTGATTGCGCCCTTCAGCCCATCTGCGGCACCCATGACCGTCGACGCCTCCGACTTTACCTTGTTGACGGAGCGATAGAGGAAGAACCCCTCAACCCCCACGGCCGCTATGAGGCACAGGACGACGACCAGCACGATCACGCCGACGCGGGGCCCCTTCGCCCTCTTCTTGGGACCCTCAAGGTTATACACATCATATGGAGAGGCGGATGCGCCCCTGTACGGCTCGAAGCCAACCGCCCTCTGCGTGCTCTGGACCTTATCGGCGGACGGACCGTCGGGGCCCCTGTCAGCAAAATGCTTTCCCATAACCACCAACCGTTTCTGTACCGTCTTAGTGAACTAAATTTCGACTGGCATGCAACAGTCTTGCATAAGTAGGCCCTCGCGTTTCCCAAAAAAGCGCCTCTGACCAATAACCTACACCCGCACACATAGTTTCGTCCCATTTTGGTGAGAACGCAAAACAGATTCCGTGACATAAATCCAAGTCGCACATTCTTCCCTATAATGGATGGGTCTGTAGCATTCTAGGAGGAACCATATGAGCATTCGCATCCGCAGGGCCCATCTGCATTCCCGCACCCACATCGTGGGATTCGGCATCGCTGGGCTCTTCGGTTTCATCGCCTTGCTTATCACCGCCCTATTCTTCTCGCTCAGCACACTTGTCGGAAGCTGGCTCGAGAATCTACCTGACTACACGTCGGCAGACGCATACCTTGTAGCCGAGCCCACGACCGTCTACGCGGCGGACAACTCGGTTCTTGCGGAGTACTACCTGCAAAACCGCCGCTCCGTCGATCTTGACAAGGTATCCAACTACGTCAAGCTCGCGATAGTCGACACGGAGGACGTGCGCTTCTACAAGCACAACGGCGTAGACCCGCAGGGCATCGTGCGAGCGGTGGTTGCCCAGATCTCCGGAGGGGCGGAGGGCGCTTCTACCATTACGCAGCAGCTTGTCAGAAACACCGTCCTCTCGAACGAGCAGTTCGAGCAATCACTCAAGCGCAAGGTCCGTGAGGCCTACATCGCAATCCAGATGGAGAAGATGTACACGAAGGACCAGATTCTCAACATGTACCTCAACACCATCTACTTCGGGCACAGCGCATACGGCATCCAGGCGGCTGCGATAACGTACTTCAACAAGAACGCCTCTGACCTCACCCTGGCAGAGGCCGCCACGCTCTGTGGCCTGCCCCAGTCGCCATCCGTCTACGATCCGATCCAGAATCCTGACGCGGCGACCGCACGTCGAAACATAGTCCTCGACCGCATGCTCCACGCAGGCCACATCACGCAGGCGGAGCGCGACGCGGCCGTCGCCGAGCCGCTCGTCACCAACGAGGGCCACTTCGGCGACTCCATTGGCGCCTATCCCTACTTCGCCGACTACGTCAAGCAGCTCCTTCTTGAGGACTTCGACTCCGAGACGGTCATGCAGGGCGGCCTCAAGGTCCACACCACGCTCGATCCCGCCATGCAGGAGATGGCGCAGAATGCCGTTGACGGGCGCCTCGAAGCCATGGGCAACAGCGAGCTGGAGGCGGCCCTCGTCGCCGTCGACCCAAGCAACGGCTACATCAAGGCGGTGGTCGGCGGACGCGACTACAACGAGGACCAGTTCAACCTCGCCACTCAGGCGCAGCGCCAGCCGGGATCGAGCTTCAAGACCTACACGCTCGCCACCGCCCTCTCCCAGGGAATGAACCCGCAGATATCCATCAACTGCAACTCGCCGATGACGTTCGCGCCCGCCTGGAGGGTGCAGAACTTCGGTAACGAGAGCTACGGCTACCTCACACTCTCCCAGGCGTTCGCCTACTCATCCAACACAGGCTTCGCGCAGGTGATCCAGGCCGTCGGGGCAAACAACGTCGTCAACATGGCCCACGCCATGGGCATTGACGTCGAGATTCCGGCATACGACTCAATCACGCTCGGAACCGTTGGCATTCCCGTCGTGCAGATGGCCGAGGGCTACGCCACGGTCGCCGCGGGCGGCAAGCACCGAGATGCCATCGCCATCACGAAGATCGAGGACAGAAACGGAAACACGGTCTACGAGCACGTTGATGCTCCCACGCAGGTCCTTACCCCGGAAGTTGCATCCGCAATGGTAGACGTCATGAAGGGCGTGTGCCGCGGTTCCGGAACCGCAAGTGTCGTCTCCTCCACCATGACGGCAAACCAGCCCGTCGCAGGCAAGACCGGCACATCAGAAAGCTACCGTGACCTGTGGTTCTGTGGAATCACCCCACAGCTTTCGGTTGCCGTCTGGTGTGGCTATCGCCAGGAGGACACCGTCTACGTCGGCGGCACCTACGGACACCCCTACAACACGGCCGTCCCCATCTTCGTAAACTTCGTCAACGATGCGCTCGCGGATACTCCGCGTGCGGACTTCCCCGAGGCCGATGGCTCCCCGGACTACAAGTCCAACTCGTCATGGGACCTCTCCGGTAGCACAAGCTCGTACGGTTATTCCTCGAGCAGTAGCTATTACAGCAATTAGGGCCTATGTGACCCCTCTCGCAACTTGCGTCCGCGAACGGCACGCTGGATGCGTGAGGGAAGCCCCTTTGAGCCGCGGCTGGAGCTGCCTGCCATAAACACCCCTACCAGAAAAGGCGTGAGGGACCCATCCTGTTTTGGACGGGTCCCTCACGCTTCGCAGGGTATGAGAGGGCGACGCAGCCCCAGAATCTAGTTATGCGTGTTGCGGAGCTTATTGACGAGGTTGACAAGATCTTGGGCCGCAGCCGTGCTTCCCGAAACCACAAGTACCGTATCATTACCAGCAACGGAACCCTTGACCTCCGGAAGCGCAGCCGCGTCAACAGCCGCTGCCACGCCGGGTGCCGTCCCTGGCTGAGACTTGATGACCACGAGATTGTCCGCCCTCTCCACGCTGCTGACGAACTCCGACACCATGCGTTGAAGATGCAGATCCTCAGCAAGGACATAGATTCCCTCGGAAAGCTTTCGCAATCCCATGTCGGCGATATCGCGCGATACGGTAGCTTGGGTACAGTTGAAGCCTATGGACTGAAGCTCATCAACGAGAGCACGCTGCGTGTGAATTGACTTGCCACGCACGATATCCCTAATTGCGTCCTGTCTGTTGTTGCGCCTCTTGACCATATGGCCGCCTCCAGATCGTATCGACGACAAGAGAGAATGCATGCGAAACTATCAATTAGCACATGCATGTATCAAAGTACGTTAGATATCAATTTAAGTCAAGAAGAGTCGTTTTCGAATGCATTAATTTTTATTCCTTTTCGCACGAAGTCGGCGACATATTTACCGTTGCCCCTATTTGGTGCAAAAAAAGTTTTGCACTGCCATATCATAGGCACGTCATGCATTATTGCCAGCATTGATTCGTTCCTCTAATAACAGGCATTTGAGGTGAAACGCATGCCCTATTCAGAACACAACCAGCAACGCACCCATGGAGGAGGCCGTTCGCGTGGATCCAATGGGCGGAGCGGCTCCGACCGCCAGCGCAGTGGAAGGGGCACCCGCAGCCGCCAGCACGACCATCAAGGGCCCGACCCCCTACGAGGCAACCGATACAAGAGCGATCACAACTACAAGAGCCTCTCGGGCCATGACACTGGCTACAACCTGCGTCGAGGTGGCATGGGACGCGGGCATCGCAGCGCTTTCCCTCGTCGCGGCATCGACAGGCGCACGGCCGTGCTCATCGGCGGAGCGATCGCCATCTTGGTCATCCTGTTCATCGTCATATCGAGCTGCACCCGAAGCTGCTCCTCTCAAAGGACGCAGGACGAGCAGAGGGAGCAGAGGGAAGTGAACTCCTATGACTCCCGAGTGGCTTCCGGAGTATCCGAGGCGCTCACCAACAAGTTCACCCCCACGCTAGACAAGAACGAGAAGCTAGCGTGGATAGCGGAAAACGCGAATCTCTATTCGGACGAGCATCTTCCCGAGTTGGCGCTACGAGAAAGCGCGGCGATTGACTTCGTGGCGTCAGTCCCCTCCCACGACAAGACAGAGACGAGCTACGGCGAGGGAGTCGAGAAGAACTCCTATCCCCAGCTTTACGACTGGGACACGCGCTGGGGCTACGTAGAGTACGGCGGAAGCAACGTGGGCGTAAACGGCTCGGCCCTCACGTCGCTTGCTATGGCATACATGGGACTGACGGGCAAGACCGATCACTCGATATCCGATCTCGCCAAACTCGCACAAGAAGGCAACTACGTCACGAGCGACGGCGGAACCTCCGAGGGGTTCTTCACTGGCGTTGCGGAAAGCATCGGTCTTGTGGCGCGCGAATACACTCCGTCTGGCGACAATATCACCTTGGCCCTCGGAGAGGGCGAGCCGGTAATCGTCCGACTCAATGCGGGCTTTACAACCCCCTACGCACATTGGGCTGTCGTCGTCTCTCAAAACTCCGATGGCTCCGTTACCATGTATGACCCCGACAGCACGAGCGCATCCACCCATACCTGGGCGCCGGGAACCATCGCCGGCAAGACCTCGAAGATGTTTGCGATGAGCGCGGCGTCGGGCGGCTCTAGCGGGAGTAGCTCAAACGTGAACGGCGCTAGCGGGAGCAGCTCCAACGGAAGCAGTTCTAGCACGACCTCATAGTCAGAGCAGCCGCTCTTCTCCGCACTACCATCCGCATGGCAACAGGGGCTCCCGCTCGACGGGAGCCCCTGCGTTCCCCGGGCATCCGATGGGAGCGCCGTTGGACACGCATACGTAACGACCCGGCCGGACTAAGCCGACCGGGTCGCATCATGAGACGAGCGATGACCTCGGTAAGATCGAGCGCCCGGCGATGCCGGCGCGCACTCCCCTACTTGAGGATGGTCTCCGAGGCCTCCTGGAGCTTGGCGCGAACCGCCTCGGACTCCGCGCGCGTCGCGCCCTTGGAGAAGAGATAGGCCTTGACCTTGGGCTCGGTGCCGGAGGGACGGAAGATGACCTTGTTGTCGTCCTCGAGACGGAACTCGATGACATTTGCGGGCGGAAGCGTCTGCGGGGCCTCCTTCTGCAGGCCGGAGACGCGCGGCATCTCGGGCCCGGTCGCGTAGTCGGTCATGCCGACGACCTTGTATCCGGCAATCTCCGCAGGCGGATTCTTGCGCAGGCCGTCCATGATCTCGGCCATGCGCTCGGCACCCGCGGCACCCGGGAACGAGGCGTTCACGGTACCGTTCAGGTAGTAGCCATACTTCTGGTAGAGGTCCTCCATGGCCTCGTAGAGGTCCTTGCCCTGGGCAGCGTAGTGGGCGGCCATCTCCACGCACATCTCGACCGCGACAATGGCGTCCTTGTCACGCGCGTGCGTACCGATGAGGTAGCCGTAGGACTCCTCGAAGCCCATGAGATAGCGATCGTCCTCGCCCTCGTCCTTCAGCTGGTCGATCTGGTCGCCAATGTACTTGAAGCCCGTGAGCACGCGACGCAGCTCGAAGCCCTTGTCCTTGGCAAGCGCGTCGGGCATGGAGGAGGAGACGATCGTGGTGACGGCGACCTTGCGCTTGACGTCCTCGCCGTTGTCGGCGGCCATCTCGGCAAGCCAGTTCATGAGCAGGACGCCCATCTCGTTGCCGGAGAGGAGCTTGTACTCGCCGTCGTGCGGAATCGCGGTGCCCATGCGGTCGGCATCCGGGTCGGTGGCCACGACGAGGCTCGGCTTGACCTCCTCGGCAAGGTCGAGGGCGAGCTGCAGCGCCTCGCGGAACTCGGGGTTGGGGTACTTGCACGTGGGGAAGTTGCCGTCGGGCTCGGCCTGCTCGGGAACGACGGAGACGTTCTCGACGCCGACCTCCTTGAGGATGCGGCTCACGCACTCCATTCCGGTGCCGTTGAGCGGGGTGTAGACGACGGAGTAGGACGGGTCGGCCTTGAAGCCGGGGATGGAGACCTTCTTGACGTTCTCGATGAAGGAGTCGAGAACCTCCTCGGGGGTCCACTCGATGAGGCCCTTCTCGAGGCCCTCGTCGAAGTCCATCATCTTGACGCCGTCGAAGGTGTCGACACCGGCGATGTTGGCGGAAATCTCGTTTGCCGCCTCGTCGGTGATCTGCCCGCCGTTGTCGTTGTAGACCTTGTAACCGTTGTACTGCGCCGGGTTGTGCGACGCCGTGAGAACGATGCCGGCGGAGGTGTGCAGGTAGCGCACCGCAAAGGAGAGCGTGGGGACCGGCTCGATGCGCGGGTACACGTAGACGTGGATGCCGTTCGCGGCAAGCACGCCCGCGGCGACCCTCTGGAAGTCCTCGCCCTTGAGGCGCGAGTCGCGCGCAAGTGCGAGCGTGGGGTTCTCGTAGTGAGCGTTGAGGTAGTCCGCGACGCCCTGAGTCGCCTGAGCGACCACATAAACGTTCATGCGATTGGTACCGACGCCGAGGACGCCGCGCAGGCCGGCGGTGCCGAACGCAAGGTCGCGATAGAAGGCGTCGTTGAGCTTCTCCTCATCACCCGAGGCGATGAGCGCATCGAGCTCCTCCTTGAGGTCGGCCTCCTTCACGTTGTCCTTCCAAAGCTGAATCTTGGCCTCAGTTTCCTTGTCCATGAATCTCTCCCTCGAAAGACTTCCTCGGGCGGCGAGCCGCCGCAATTACCATAGCTCACTCGATAATAGAGCGTGAAACGGCGCATGGGCGCGACAGAAGGACCGAACGCGAGAACATGGGCGGGAGGCGGCACCCGCCGGAGCCAAATTATGGGAACTCGCTAGCGACTCCCCCTTCAGGCCACATTCCTACCCCGCTAACCGTATGATTGGTGTCCACGCAATACGCATAGCAGGGCCGCCCCGCACGAGCTGCGCCGCACACGGCGGAGAGGGGCGGTCCCCCACGGGCGAAAGGTGACCCGCATGAGCAACAACGGCACGAACCAAGAGCTGGAGTTCTTTGCCACATGCCCCAAGGGGTTCGAGGCGCTCCTCGCAAACGAGCTTGCGTCTCTTGGGATGGCGCACGTCCGCCCCCTGCGGGGCCAGGTGAGCTTTGGCGGCCCCCTGAGGGACGCCTACCGCGCATGCCTCTGGTCGCGGCTCGCGTCGCGCATAGTCCTGAGGCTCGCGCGCGTCGACGCCACGGACGCCGACGCGCTCTACGACGGCCTCTCGCAGATTCCCTGGGAGGACCACGTCTCCCCCACGGCGACCATCGCCATCGACGCGCACGGGACGAACCAAGAGCTCAGAAACACGCAGTTCGTCGCCGTCCGATCGAAGGACGCCGTGGTCGACAGGCTCATGGCCAGACGCGGCACGCGCCCCATGGTGAGAACCGACCGTCCCGACGTCTCGATCTCCGTTCGAATCTCCCGCGAGCATGCGACCGTGGGCATCGACCTCTCGGGCGAACCGCTCTTCCGCCGCGGCTACGAGTCTGCGCGGTCGGGACGAGCGCCCATCGCCCCGCTTCGCCCCGACTACGCGGCGGCGCTCCTCGCCGCCGGAGGCTGGTTCAGGAACGTGAGGCATGAGAACCCGACGATCGCCGTTGCCCACTCCGGCGCCGGCACCGTGCTCGTCGAGGCCGCCGCGCAGGCGCTGGACCGCGCACCGGGGCTGCTTCGCATGCGCTGGGGGTTCGACGGATGGGCAGGCCACGACCAGGCGGCATGGGAGGCCCTTCTCGCCGAGGCGAACGAGCGCGCGGAGGCGTCTTCGGGACGTGCGGTCACCCTCCTCGGCTGCGACGAGCGACCGGGCGCGGAGGCGTCCGCGCGCCAGGAGCTCAGGGCGGCGGGCCTCGACGCCGACCTCGTCTTTGGCACCGCCGACGACGTCGCCCGCGCGCTCGCCGGCACGACCGACCCCCTCGTCGTCTGCGACCTCTCGTGGGTCGACCCGGACGCGGTGGCCCAGGAGGCCGCCGCACTCGCCACGGCCTCCGTCGTCGCGCAGGGCGCCTCCTCCGACGAAAAGAGCACGGGCCGCCTCGTCGCCATCTCGCGCGACGCGACGATCGACGCCGCGCTCGGGGGCGCGCCCTCAAGCGACGTCGCCGTCTTCGTCGGGCAGTCGGATGCCACGATCAGGACGTACTCGGCGGAGTCGCTCTCGGCGGAGCGCCCACAGGCGTACGTCGCCGACAAGAACGGCGCCCAGGTGGCAGTGCCCGTCTTCGTCAAGTCGAGCGACCAGTTCGCCCGCCGCCTCGCCAAGGTCTTCAAGCAGCGCCGCAAGTGGGCGCAGCGCGAGGACGTGAGCTGCTACCGGATCTACGACTCCGACCTGCCCGACTACGCCGTCACGATCGACCTCTTCGAGGGGTCCGAGCTGATGCCCGCACGCAAGGGGCGCGGGCGCTGGCTGCAGATATACGAGTACGCGGCCCCCAGGGACGTCGACCCAGCCCTTGCCCGTGAGCGCCTGCTCGACGTGCTCGCGATCGCGCCCAAGGTCCTGCAGGTCAGGCCCGAGGACACCTTCGTGAGGGTGCGCACCCGCGCCCGCGGCGGCTCGCAGTACGCGAGCGAGGCCCAGGGCGAGTCCGAGCGCTACGGACACGGCCCGCACGCACGGCGCGGCGGGCGCGGAGGCGTCCTTCTCCCGAGGGGCGCGCACCTCGTCGACGAGGGTGGCCTCACCTTCGAGGTCAACTTCTCGAGCCGCCTCGACTGCGGCATCTTCCTCGACCACCGCGAGGCGCGCTCCATGGTGCGCGAGATGATGAAGAAGACCCAGGGGTCGAAGCGCTTCCTCAACCTGTTCGCCTACACAGGCACGGCCACCTGCTACGCGGCGGACGGCGGCGCCAAGCACACCACGACCGTGGACATGAGCCGCCCCTCCCTCGAGTGGGCGCGGCGTAACATGGAGCGAAACGGATTTGTGAACGAGGGGAACGCACGGTCGCACGAATACGTGCAGGCCGACGTCATCGGCTGGGTCGGCGAGCAACGCCACACCAAGAACCGCTGGGACCTCATCTTCTGCGACGTGCCGACCTTCTCCAACTCGAGCCGCATGCGCAAGGGCTCCTGGGACGTGCAGCGCGACCACGCCGAGCTCATCATCGGCATATCGCGTCTGCTCACGCGCGGCGGGAGCGCGATCTTCTCGTGCAACCTGCGCACCTTCAAGCCAGACGTGGAGAAGCTCGCGCGCGCGGGCGTCGAGCTCGAGGACGTCACCGCAGCGACCATCCCCGAGGACTTCTCGCGAAACGCCAAGGTGCACCACGCCTACATCGTGCGACGCACGAGGTAGCAGCAGGTCGCGCGCCTTTCGCCAGGCCGCGCGCTCACCCAGCATCAATCATTGCCCGCATCCACGCGACCGCCACACATTCGCGTCGACAACGCGAAAACGCTGGACCTTTCGCCCCCGAGTGGTAGAGTTACGTGGTTTTGCGTTTCGTCCTATAATGGACAAAGCTTCCTACGGATTCTCGACCGGGAGGTCTGAATATCAATGGCATCAGCCGAGAAGGGCGCCCGCTCAGGCGCCATCCCCTTTTCGATGGGCATGGTCCTCGTGACCTTGGGCGTGGTCTACGGCGACATCGGCACGAGCCCCATGTACACCCTCAGGGCAATCATGTCGGGAAACGGTGGGCTCCCCACCATGACGA
>JAGAWD010000275.1 GCA_017941585.1 Olsenella sp.
CGCCTCGTGGAGCATGGCAAGGTCGAGAACATCAAGGGCGCCAAGCGCGCAATCGAGCGCGGCACGGCCGTGGTCTGGGACGTCCTCGACGAGGTCATCAGGGGTCGCTTGGTTCTGCTGAACCGCGCACCGACCCTGCACCGCCTCTCGATCCAGGCGTTCGAGCCCGTCCTTGTCGAGGGCAAGGCCATCCACCTTCACCCCCTCGTCTGCGCTCCGTTCAACGCCGACTTCGACGGTGACCAGATGTCCGTGCACGTGCCACTGTCCACGCAGGCCCAGACCGAGGCCCGCGTCCTCATGCTCTCGAGCAACAACCTTCGCTCGCCTGCATCGGGTAAGGTGCTCACGGTTCCGTCGCAGGACATGGTCTTCGGCGTGTACTTCCTTACTATGGAGAAGGACGGCGCGGAGGGCGAAGGCCGCGTATTCGCGGACTTCGAGGACGCTCTCAACGCGTATGACTGCCGCAACGGTCTCGATATCCAGGCAAAGATCTCCGTTCGAGTCTCCGAGAAGAACGCAAACGTCTTCGAGGACGACCGCAAGATCTTCCGTACGCGCGTGGGGCGTAACGAGGTCGTCGACTACGATGTCACCGAGCATCCCGTGCGCTTCGAGACCACGGTGGGCCGTGTCATCTTCAATCGCCAGTGCCTGCCCGCCGACTATCCCTTCATGAACTACAAGATGGTTAAGGGCGACATCAGCGCCCTCGTCAACGATTGCTGCGATCGTTACAAGCTGGCTGAGGTTGAGCCGATCCTCGATGCGATCAAGCACAGCGGCTTCCACTACGCCACGCGTGCGGGCCTCACCATTTCCGTTTGGGACGCTACCATCCCGGAGGACAAGCCCCTGCTTCTCGAGGAGACCCAGCAGAAGGTCGACAACATCAACGAGTACTACGAGGACGGCTTCCTCTCTGAGCTGGAGCGTCACGCCGAGGTCGTCAACGCGTGGACCGAGTGCACAGACTTGCTCGCCAAGGAGATGCACCAGGGATTCGCCGCGGACAACCCCATCTATATGATGGCCGACTCCGGCGCCCGAGGCTCCATGACCCAGCTCCGTCAGATTGCGGGTATGCGAGGCCTCATGGCCGACATGTCCGGCGACACGATCGACCTTCCCATTAAGGCGAACTTCCGCGAGGGTCTCGAGCCGCTGGAGTACTTCATTTCCACCTATGGTGCCCGTAAGGGTCTGGTCGACACGGCATCGCACACCTCCGACTCCGGTTACCTCACGCGCCGTCTCGTTGACGTCGCGCAGGACGTCATCGTGCGCGAGGAGGATTGCGGCACCGACGAGGCCGTCACCTACGACATCATCAAGCCGGGCGAGAGTGACGTTGATGCCGATCTTGTCGGTCGCTGCGCCCTCTCCGATATCGTGAATCCCGAGACCGGTGAGGTCATCGTCGAGAAGGACGGCTACGTCGAGTCTGTTGACCAGCTGCAGGCGATGGCTGACGCTGGCCTCAAGAAGATCCAGCTTCGCGCGCTGCTCACCTGCAAGTCCAAGTATGGCGTCTGCCAGAAGTGCTATGGCTGGGACCTCTCGACTCGTCGTCCCGTCAACATCGGCACATCTGTCGGCATCATCGCCGCACAGTCCATCGGCGAGCCCGGTACTCAGCTGACGATGCGTACGATTCACTCCGGCGGCGTCGCCGGCGCGAGCGACATCACCCTGGGTCTCCCGACGGTTGCCCGCATGTTCGATGTCGTCGGCAACGTGAACGAGAAGATTCTCGGGCGCGAGGCGGACCTTGCCATGTACAGCGGCATCCTTTCCATCACGACCGAGCAGACGGAGTACCTGATTCGTATCCTCGACGCGGATGACCCGACGAGGATTCTTGCCGAGTGGCGCGTCCCGGCCTCCGTCAACTTCCTGCCTGGCATCGAGGACGGTGTGGAGGTGCGCGCTGGCGATCAGCTTACCAGTGGCTTCGTCAACTTCCGCAAGCTCCGCACGCTGACTGACATCGAGTCGACGATGCACACCTTCGTGAAGTCGGTCAAGGGCGTCTACACCTCCCAGGGCGTCGACCTGAACGACAAGCACATTGAGGTTATTGCTCGTCAGATGCTGCGTCGCGTACAGGTCACCAATCCTGGCGACTCCACGTACCTGCTTGGTCAGTACGTCGACCGCTACGTCTTTGCGGAGACGGTCCGTAACATCGCTCTTGCGGGCGGAACGCCCCCCGAGGCCGAGCCGGTCATTCTCGGCACCCTCAAGGTTGCCAGCTCGATCGATTCCTGGCTCTCCTCCGCGTCGTTTATCCGTACTGCCGGAGTGCTTACTGAGTCCGCTATCAAGGGCGAGGTCGACCACCTGCTCGATCTCAAGTCAAACGTCATTGTCGGCAAGAAGATACCTGCTGGCACGGGCCTCAAGGCCTATGATGACGTCCAGCTCACCTATCATGGCGAGAGCATCGAAGGGCCTACTTCGCCGAATGCAAAGAGCCTGCCCGAGTGGGCTCCCGATTCCCTCAAGGACATCGAGGAGCAGTTGCCCAGGCAGCTTGATTGGATTGGCGAGGACTACGGCTACGGAAGCGTCTTCTCCAAGAACGGCCACACGCTCTCTTCCGAGGATGCCAAGCTCTACCTGTTCGATGACCTTGGCGTTTCGCAGCGTTGGACCAACAAGTTCAGCGAGGTGGGCATTGAGACCGTTGGCGATCTTATCGGCAAGAACGAGGACGACCTGCTGCGTATCGATGGCATCGGCGCCAAGGCAATCGAGGAGCTTCGTGACGGCCTTGAGGCTCGCAACCTTCTCTACATCCTCGAGCCCGAGGAGGACGAGGCGGACAGCGAGGATTTGACGCAGCTGCTGAACATGGTATTCTCGCCCGATGCCGACAACGACATCATGCTCGGCACGGCGGCCCCATCGAGTCACAGCTATGCTGACGACGAGCTGATCGGTGGCTCTGCCGATGACGTTGACACGGACTCAGGAGTCATCAACGAGGACCTTGGCTCCCTGCACGATCTGCTGAACCAGGTCGACAATAGCGAGGTGGCCGACGAGGAGTAGGGAAAGACAGACCCTGCGGAACCTCGATGCCACTTGCGGCCCAACTCACGTTGAGTGACCAACGCAAGACAAGGAGACCCCACCTTTCGGAGGGGTCTCCTTTTTGGGTCCTAGGAACTATGGTGGCACGTTGCACTCGAGGTGGCCTCGCAAGGGCCCTTCGGCGCAAAACCCCGTCGAGTGCGTCGTCTGCGGAGACTCTCCGGCGCAAAATGCTGTCGAGTGCGTCGTCTCCGGCGCAAAATGGCTTCGAGTGCGTTGTCAAATCCCGCACTCGACCCGGTTTTGCGCCGGGAATCCCGCACTCGACCCGGTTTTGCGCCGGAGGCACTCGAGCAATCCCG
>JAGAWD010000276.1 GCA_017941585.1 Olsenella sp.
ACGCCACCGCCGAGCGCGTACTCGCCCGCCTGCAGGTCTGCGAGGCGCTGAGCGCACATCGCCTCGCGCTTGGCGTGGCGCGCCTCCTCGCTGTCCTCGGCGTCGAAGTAGCCGTTCGCGTTCACGCGGGTCATGTCGTACATGGTGGAGACGACTGTTGCCTTCACACGGGTGTCGAGTGCCGCGGCGTTGAGCGCCATGCCACCCCACCCACAGATGCCGCAGATGCCGATGCGTGCGGCATCCACTTGCCCGTGCAGGCTCAGGAAATCCACAGCCGCCATGAAGTCCTCGGTGTTGATGTCGGGCGAGGCCATGTAGCGCGGCTGGCCGCCGCTCTCGCCCGTGAAGCTCGGGTCGAAGGCGAGCGTCACGAAGCCACGCTCGGCGAGCGTCTGTGCGTAGAGGCCCGAGCACTGCTCCTTCACTGCGCCGAAGGGCCCGCACACGGCGATGGAGGCGAGCTTGCCGTCGGCGCCCTTGGGTGTGTAGAGGTCTGCCGCCAGCGTGATGCCGTAGCGGTTGGGGAAGGTGACCTTCTCGTGGTCCACGAGGTCGCTCTTGGGGAAGGTCTTGTCCCACTCGGTGACGAGCGTGAGGTTCTCGGTATGGATCATGGCGTGCTCCTTAAGTCGCGCTTTTCATTCGCCCACATTCTCCTGCACCGCGCAATAACACGCTAATGGTAATATCGTATTTCATGATATAACCAATGCGACTATCAAAAGGGATGGCGTCCATGGAGATCCGTACGCTGCGCTACTTCCTGGCCGTGGCGCAAGAAGAGAACATGACCCGTGCCGCAGCGCGACTGCACCTGACTCAGCCGACGCTCTCCAAGGCGCTCAAGTCGCTCGAGGCAGAGCTGGATACGCGCCTCTTCGTCCGCCACAGCTTCAGCATCGAACTCACCGACACGGGACGCCTGCTGCGCGATCGAGCGCGCGACTTGGTGGGGCTCGCAGACAAGATCGAGGACGAGTTTCGCTCGATAGACGACGTGCTTGCTGGGGAGCTTCGCTTGGGCATGGCGGAGTCGTATCGGATACGCCTCGTCGCACAGGAGCTGCGAAAGCTCAAGGAATCGTGTCCCGGGCTGTGCTACCACGTGACGAGCGGCGATACCCAACAGGTGACTGAGCGACTCGACCGGGGCTTGCTCGACTTCGCAGTGCTCTGCGAGAGGCCCGACGGACAGCGCTACAACTGGATCGAACTGCCCGAGCGGGACTTGTGGGGCGTCGTAATGCGAGATGACCACCCACTTGCACGGCATGTGACGGTCACGCCTCCGGACCTCGTGGGCGAGCCGCTTTTCGTGTCCGAGCAGGGATGGCGAGGAGACATCGCGCAGTGGGCAGGCGACTGCTTTGCGGGATTTCGCCTGGAAGGCACTTTCAGGCTGTCGTACAACGCATCGATGTTCGCCCGCGAAGGCCTGGGGCTTCTGCTCACCTTCGACCAGCTCGTGGACACTTCGCCGAAAAGCGGCCTCGTTTTCCGGCCGCTTGATCCGCCCGTTGAGGTGACGCTCTACCTTGCATGGGGCAAACAACAGCTCATGACTCCCATTGCAAGTAGGTTCGTCGAACAGGTGCGATTGTCTTTCGAACACTGACCTCCGAGCTGCGTCCAATCGTCGTCCTACGCTATCGTGATGTACCCCGGCGTGCTCGCCGTGTCGATGCGGAAGTACGTGTACGCCGTCTTGTTGCTCGCCCACACCGTGCCGTTGCCGCCACCAGCGACGTGGGGCACGAGTAGAAGCACTGCGAGCCCGTGATGCCGCTAGAGGGAAGCGCCCAGCTCGCATCGGCCAGGACGCCACTGCCAGTCGTTGCTCGCCAGGAACTCGCTCATCACATGCCACCTTCCCCTTGATCCCCTCGATGTCGTGCTTCGCCACGGCCATGTCCTGTTCGAGCTTGTATGTGCGCTCAAGGACCTGCTTCGGGCTTCTCGACCTTGGCCGTGAGGGCGTCCAGCTTGACCTCCATGACGGCCCTGCTCTTCGAGTTGGAGAGGATCACCCCGACGAGGGTCACCACCCCCGTGATGCATGCGACGATAACTGACTCCATAAAGAACCGCCTCCCGAGATCGTGTTGTTCGTCCTCGGGAGGTATCGTCCTATGGCGTCACAAGCTCGGCCCACCCAGAAGGGCAGGTGCGAAGAATGTATTGACATATCACGGTATAACGATATGATGTGCCCATGGACATGACCGAGACATTCAAGGCGCTATCGAACCCCACGCGGCTCCAGATCCTCATGTGGCTGAAGGACCCCGAGGCCAACTTCCCCGAACAGGGAGGGCACCCCGGCGTGCCGGACGACCTGAAATGCGGGGTGTGCGTGGGCTCCATCCGCGACAAGGCGGGCATCTCTCAGTCGACCGCCTCGCAGTACCTCGATGTGCTGCAGCGCTGCGGGCTGCTGCTCTCCGAGCGCCACGGCAAGTGGACCTACTTCCGCCGCAACGAGGAAGCCATAACCGAGCTGGCCCGGTTCGTGGGAGGCGAGCTCTGACACCGCAACCGGACAAATCGGTGAAGCATCTTGGCATGCCATTACGCATCGACATATCACGATATCTAGTCTTAAGGAGGACAGGAAAATGCACTACACGGGACCGGTAATCAGGCCGCCCTACGAGGCGGGGAGCGTCATGCTGGAGGTGACAGTGGGCTGCACGCACGACTCGTGCACCTTCTGCACCTACTACAAGGGCCACCCCTTCCGCCCCGCGCCGCTCGAGCAGGTGAGCGCCGACCTCGCCGAGATCGCTCGCTTTCGCCCCGGCACCGATCATATCTGGGCGGCGGGCGGCGACCCGTTCTCCATGAGCACGCGCAGGCTGCTCGAGCTGGCCGCGCTCGTCCACGAGTGCCTGCCGGGCGCCACCATCTCAACCTACGCGCGCGTCGACAGCATGCGCAACAAGACGGTGGACGACCTGCGGACGCTGCACGACGCGGGCTACACCGACATCATGATCGGCATCGAGTCGGGCGACGATGAGGTGCTTGCGCACGTGAACAAGGGCTACACCGCCGCCGACGTCGTGGAGCAGTGCGGGAAGCTCGACGAGGCAGGGCTGCCCTACAACTGCATCTACCTGGGCGGCATCGCCGGTGCGGGGCGCGCCGAGGAGACCGCAGCGCGCTCTGCGGAGGTGTTCAACCAGATCCGCCCGCAGTTCATGTACCTCACCACCGTCACCATCTTCCCCGACTCCGAGCTCGGCGCCGAGGTTGCGCGGGGCGACTTCGCGCCCATGAGCGAGCTCGAGCGGTTCCGCGAGTTCCGCGCGCTCGTGGCTGCGCTGGAGAACCCCATCGTCGTGGACACGCGCCTGGTGACCAACTCCATCGGCTTCGTCGCCGAGCTGCCGGCTGACCGCGAGGAGTGTCTGGCCGCGCTCGACGAGGCCATCGCTGGCTTCTCGGAGGGTGACGAGCGGAGGCTCTCGCGCAGGAGGGCGATGATGCGCACGATCTGACGCGGAAACTTACTTGCAGTGATTGGTATACTTGAAACCTGCATGATGTACGAGGGGTGAGTCGCGTATGGATCTGATTGAGGTATTCAAGGCACTGTCCAACGAGACGCGCCTCAACATCTTGCTCTGGCTCAAGGATCCTGGAACCAACTTTGGCCCCCAAGGCATCCATTTCTCCGAGCCGATTGACCTCAAGGGCGGCGTCTGCGTGGAGAGTATCAGCGAGAGAGCTGGTATATCCCAATCAACGGCATCAAACTACCTCACCATGATGCGTCGAGCGGGTCTCCTGCTGTCGGAGCGGCATGGCAAGTGGACGTACTATCGCCGGAATGAAGAGGTAATTGCGGAGCTTGCTCGGCGAGTTGAGACAGAACTCTGATTGATAGTATGTAATACATTCTACCGTTCAACAAAGAATAACTACCTATAGTCTTATAGATCGAGAAATATCGAAATGTAGTTCTATACTGGCGCCACCTACAACTCAAGGGGAGGGCACCAATGGAACTCACGTATATCTTTGAACCCATCACCATCAACGGATTGACCATCAAAAATCGCATGGTCGTGTCAGCCATGGCCAGCTGCTATTGCAGCGAGGATGGTATGCCTACCGAGAAGTTCATGGCCTATCACGAGCGCAAGGCCCGTGGTGGCTTTGGTGCCATCATCACGGAGGACTTCTGCGTGTGCCCCGAGGCTGGTGCCTTCAAGCGCTTGGGCGGGCTGTGGAACGACGAACAGATGAAGGCATATCGTGCGTTTACCCAGCGCATCCACGATGCTGGCGCGAAGATTATCGTGCAGCTTTATCATGCCGGGCGTCAGACGTCGAGTCGCGTGACGGGCGTACAGTGCGTGGCGCCCTCCGCCATCAAGGATCCCACGGTAGGGGAGACTCCCCATGCGCTGACAGTTGACGAAATCCATGCACTGGAGCAGCGCTTCGTGGACGCTGCCGTCCGCGCCAAGGCCGCAGGCTTTGATGGCGTGGAGATCCATGGCGCCCACGGCTACCTCATCAACCAGTTTGCCTCCCCGTATTCCAACAAGCGTAGCGACGAGTACGGTGGCACCACCATCAACCGCGCACGCTTTGCGACCGAGGTCATCGCGGCGGTGCGCGCAGCGGTTGGAGCGGACTTCCCCATCATCTACCGCATGAGCTCGGTGGAGTTCGTGCCAGGCGGCCTGCAGCTCGAGGAGAGCAAGGTCATTGCCCGCTTGGTAGAAGAGGCGGGCGCCGACCTCATCCACGTCTCGCAGGGCGTCTTTGCCTCGGGACGCAACATCATCCCGCCTTTCGCGATTCCAGTGGCAGGCTTTGCCGACCATGCGGCAGCCATTAAGCAGGCTGTGAAGGTGCCGGTCATGGCGGTCGGCCGCATCAATGACCCCCTTCTTGCAGACACCATTATCGCTACCGGCAAGGCAGACCTTTGCGCCATGGGCCGTGCGTCGCTGGCCGACCCCGACATGCCCAACAAGGCGCGTGAGGGTCGCCTGTGCGACATCAATCGCTGCATTGGCTGCCTGCAGGGTTGCGACGGCGAGCTCGAGCAGGGGCTTCCCATCCGCTGCCTGGTCAACCCGCTGACGGGCAAGGAGGACGAGTACGACCTGTCGCCCGTGAGCGAACCGCGTCGCGTGGTTGTCGTG
>JAGAWD010000024.1 GCA_017941585.1 Olsenella sp.
CATAGGGTGCCTGCAGTGCGAGGGCGCGTGCCCCCAGCAGATCCCCATCACGCGCTGGCTCGAGCGCGCGGCGGAGCTGCTCGAGGCCGACTCCTGATCTCCTGTCTCGGACGCTAGGGCATCCCAACCGATGCCCTAGCCGTCGCTCCGCTTGGCGCCCTGACTGTGAGGTAGGTGCAGGGAGTCGGCAATTATCGCTCGGATGACCCCGTCAGGGATGTCTGGGTTTCGCCGTATCGCGGCAACGATGCCGGCCAACATGACATAGAAGCTCTCGTAGGGGTACTCGAGGCTGAGGAAGTGGGATGCGGCGTTTCCGCCGTTCGCCATTGCCGTTTCGGTAAAGTAGTGCGCGACAGCCGAGCATGCATCAAGGAAGTAGCGCTGATAGAGCAGAGCGTTCTGATTCTGGCGAAGGTCCTTCTTGAATCCCTCGGTCTCGAAGAGGACGCTACGGATGAGATTCTGTATGGCGTCTAGGATGATGTTGTCGAGTGGCGCGGCATGGTCGACCGTGTCGCACCAACGCCTGCACTTGTCCAACGTGTCAGTGATGTAGCCATTAAGAATCGCGTCGGTGACCTCTTCTTTGTTGGAAAAGTAATGGTAAAAGAGGGTACGGGTGATACCCATCTCTTCCGCGATGTCGCTGACGCTCGTGTGCTCCAGGCCTTTTTCTGCGTAGAGCCTGCGTGCAGTGTCGACAATCTGCTGTCGCCTAATCTCCTTGCGCGTGCCGTCGGCTGTGACTCGTGAGGTCAAGGGGTCCTCTTTCGCGTGCAGGGATGGTAGATACAATGTAATTCCCAAAAGATTAGATATAAATATAGATTTGTCAATAGAGTCGAATCATTATCTGCATTATCAATAATATATTCGAATAAGCTGTCTGAGCAAATATTTGCAAACGCAAGATGATGCAGAGCGTCATGTGCGAGAAAAGATTTTCGCAGGATTCGTACAACCTGCGGCAGCGTCTCTTGGTTTTGAGGCTAGCTCGCGCGCTTGTCCGTGGTGGAAGAGCCCTCGGACTTCTCGGCCTCGGCCCTTGAGAGAACGTCCATGAGGTCGAGGTCTAGGTCGACCTTCTCGGGGATGCCGTCCACCGTTGCGCTATCGGTATACTGCCATATCCCCAAGCGTAGGCTCATCATGGGGTGATCCGAGTAGTCGGCAAACCAAAAGCCATAGTCAATGAAGTCCGAGAGGTCATAGCTGGCAAGGTCGCTTCTGCTTCCGTAGACGATGGCGTTATACCCCTTTGACATGAGCTCTTTGCAGAAGGCTCGTGCCGCGGCGTTGCGCTTGCTATCCGAGAGCGAGGATATGCGATCGGAGCCTGACGACGAGGGCTCCATGTCGAACGCGATAGGGTAGCGCGGATTGTTGTTACCGAGGGTCGAGATCACGAAGTCCGCCTCCTCGATGGCCTCGTCCTCGTTGATGGCCTGTGAGAAGAAGTAGACGCCGACGTCAAGACCCGCGGCCTTCGCCTCGGAGAAGTTCTTCTCGAAGCTGGTGTCCTGGGTGACGTTGCCTTCGACCGTGCCACGGTAGCCGATGCGGATGTAGGCAAAGTCAATGCCGTCTGCCGCAACCTTCTTCCAGTCAATGGTGCCGTTGTGCGAGGACACGTCTATCCCGGTGCGTGAGACGACCTTACCGCCCTCGGTGTAGGTCATGCGGTCCTTGTCATCCTTCTCGAGGTTGGCCCAATCGTAGGGGGAGGAGAACACGTCCGTCGACTCCGCAATGGCGGCACTGAGCTGCGTGTCGGCAGGCCTAAACACAGCCATGTCCTCGGGTTGCGCAAAGAAGACGAGGCGAACGAGGGCAACCACGAGCAGAATGGCGACGGCGGCAATGAGCGGCACAAATGGGAACTTGTTTCTGCGACTGTTGTTGCGCCTGACCGTACGCACGCGGTTCGCACTGATCCGGCGGTCGACGCCGCTTTTCATCTGGGCCATTTCGGTTCTATAGCGTCGATCGCGGCTTACGTGCTGATGTGCGGCACGGACCTGCTTAGGACGATCTCCGCGCGTGCCGCGTACCTCGCGGGCCGTCGCGCTGCCGAGGCCTTGTGACGACGTATTGCGATATCCGCGGGAAGTCCGTGCGCCTTGGTTAGCCTGTGTGTTGGCGACTGAGCGATGGGGACCCCGCGATGTCATAGCGCGACGTTTCGTTGCGCGCCGCGGTGGGACGCTCTCTGTCATGGGCGCCTCGCTCGGAGGGAGGCACGCGTCATGGTTATGCGATCGGCTGACACGCCCTTGCCTCCCCTGCATCGACCCTCGCCAACATTGGACACCTTCTCATTTAAGCATGGACGGGCCATCACGGTGGAGGTCACACGGGAACGGCATAATGCTGCCGCGGCGCAGCGGTTGCGAAATTGATACATAGCCTGTGAGACTTGCTGGTCCTGGCGCATGGGCGATCTATCGCTCCACGTTGTCGGCGACGGCCTTTGCGACTACATCCGCAACGGTCTTGTCGAGTGCCGAAGGAATGATGTTATCGGGTGCAAGCTTGTTCTCGTCAACAATGGATGCGATGGCATGAGCGGCGGCCATCTCCATGCGCTCCGTGATGCGTGGGGCCCGCGCGGCAAGCGCGCCCTTGAAGATGCCGGGGAAGACCAGGACGTTGTTGATCTGGTTGGGGAAGTCCGATCGGCCGGTTCCCACGACGGCTGCTCCTCCGCGCGCGGCCTCGTCGGGCATGATCTCCGGAGTGGGGTTTGCGAGCGCGAACACGATTCCCTCGTGCATGGTCGAGACCATCTCGGCGCTCACAAGGCCGGGCCCCGAGACGCCGATGAACACGTCGGCGCCCCTCATGGCGTCGGCAAGCGTTCCATGCTCGTGGTCAGCGTTGGTGATGTGGCTCGCGGCCTCCTTTCCGGCCGTCAGTCCCTCGTCGCCCTCGCAGATGATGCCGTTCCTGTCGCATAGCAGAACGTTGCCGAATCCCACGTGCGTGAGCAGCGTGGCGATGGCGATTCCCGCCGCGCCCGCGCCGCTCATGGCGATGCGCAGGTTGCCCATGGGCTTGCCGACCACCTTGATGGCGTTCTCGAGCGCCGCGGCTACCACGATGGCGGTCCCGTTCTGGTCGTCGTGGAAGACGGGGATGTCGCAGAGATCCTGCAACCTGCGTTCTATCTCGAAGCAGCGCGGGGCAGCGATGTCCTCGAGGTTTATGCCGCCAAAACTCTTTGAGATGAGCTGAACGGTACGGACGAACTCGTCCGTGTCGTGGGTGTCCACGCAGATGGGGAAGGCGTCGACGTCACCGAACTCCTTGAAGAGCGCGCACTTGCCCTCCATGACAGGCATGCCTGCGGCAGGCCCGATGTCCCCGAGGCCGAGCACGGCCGTTCCGTCGGTGATGACGGCGACGAGGTTGCCGCGACGCGTGAGCTCCCAGGACTTCTGGTAGTCAGCCTGAATCTGACGGCAGGGCTCGGCCACCCCGGGGGTGTAGAGGAGCGCGAGGTCGTCTGCGCTCTCTATGCGCTTTCTGCTGACGACCTCGATCTTGCCCCTCATCCGCTCGTGGAGGGTGAGGCTCCTCGCGCTGGTCTCGTCCATGCTCTAGATCATCTCCTCGGGCTTGAAAATCGTGTCGAACTGCTCGGCCGTGAGGAAGCCAAGCGCGACGCAAGCGTCGCGCAGGCTCGTTCCCTCATCGAAGGCCTTGTGCGCCACCTTGGCAGCATTTTCGTAGCCAATATGGGGGTTAAGGCAGGTCACGAGCATCAGGGAGTCGCCAAGGTTTCTCGCCATCTTTTCGCGGTTAGCCTTGATGCCTGCGGCACAGTGCTCGTTGAAGGAGCGTATCGCATCCGAGAGGAGACGAACGCTCTGCAGGTAGTCGTAGGCAATCACTGGCATGAAGACGTTGAGCTCGAAGTTGCCCTGGGAGGCGGCGAAGCCGATCGTGGCGTCGTTTCCCATGACCTGCACGGCGACCATCGTGACGGCCTCGCACTGGGTTGGGTTGACCTTGCCGGGCATGATCGAGCTCCCAGGCTCGTTTTCGGGGATAGTTATCTCTCCAAGTCCGAGGCGTGGGCCGGAGGCGAGCCAACGCACGTCGTTAGCTATCTTCATCATGTTCGCGGCAAGTGCCTTGACGGCTCCGTGCGAGAAGGCCACGGCATCCTTCGAGGTGAGTGCGTGGAACTTATTGGGCTCTGTCACGAACGGCTCTCCCGTGAGCTCGGCGACCTTCTCGGCCACGAGTGCGTCGAAGCCGGCGGGGGCGTTGAGCCCGGTGCCCACGGCCGTGCCGCCGAGCGCCAGGCGCAGGAGTCCGGGAATGCTTGCCTCGATCTGCTCGAGGGAGCACTCGAGCATGCCGCGCCAGCCCGATATCTCCTGGCTGAAGCTGATGGGGACCGCGTCCTGCAGGTGGGTGCGCCCGCACTTGACGATGCCCTCGTTCTCGCGTTCGAGCCGCTCGAAAGTGCTGATGAGATCGCGCACGGCGGGCTCGAGCTCCTCTCGAAGCGCACGCACTGCTGCAATGTGAAGCGCGGTGGGGAAGGTGTCGTTCGACGACTGCGAGCGGTTGACCGAGTCGTTGGGGTGGAGGACCCTCTCGCCCGCGATCTGGTTGCCGCGGTTGGCGACGACCTCGTTCACGTTCATGTTCGATTGCGTGCCCGACCCCGTCTGCCATACCTTGAGGGGGAATTCTCCCTCGTGCTCTCCCGCGAGAATCTCGTCGCATGCCTGCACGATGAGCGTGGCATGTGACGCCGGAAGTACGCCGAGCTCTGCGTTCGCCAGCGCCGCTGCCTTCTTGAGGAAGACGAAGGCCGATACGATGCCTTCTGGCATGGTCTCGGTGCCAATCCTGAAGTTCTCGAGGGATCGTTGCGTCTGGGCGCCCCAGAGGGCGTCTGCTGGCACGCGCATCTCTCCCATGGAGTCGTGCTCAGTGCGGTATTCGGCCATGGGTCCTCCTCCTAGGCGCGATGCGGACGCGCTCGTGAAACGAAGTGCCCGCCATTGCCTTCTAGTCCATCGAGATTGTCGAGATGATCTTCTCGACTGCCTTTGACGCCTCGGGGATGGGGTAGAGCGGGTAGTTGTTGTGCAGCCCCGCTCCGACGACGAGCTCGCTGTGGTTGCCGCAGGCGTTCACGCGCTGGTGGAAGAGGACTGCGTCGGGATGGAAGATCTCACGGGTGCCCGTGAAGACCATCACGTTGCGCAGGCACTTGACCTCTCCGTTGATGGCGCTCAGCTCTGCGTCGGCGGGGTCGCACCCGTGGGCCCAGATCCTTCCCGCCTTGCGCAGCCCGTGGGTCGCGAGCATCGGGTCATGCGTCTCGAAGTGGGCGATGTCAGGGTTGTTGAGCGAGAGGTCTACCCAGGGCGAGATGAGGATGAGGTGCTTCGGCTGCTCGAGCCCAATCTTGTCGAGATGCTGGCAGAAGCTGGCCGCAAGCCCGCCGCCCGCGGAGTCGCCCATGATGGTGATGTTGTCGGCTCCGTACTTCTCCATCGTCTTGCGGTAGAGCGCCTCGATTCTCTCGTAGGACTCCTCGTGGGTGTGGGCCGGAGCCAGCGGGTAGAGGGGCACAATGACCTCGGCGCGCGTACGATGCGCGATCGTGTCGAGGAACTTCCAGTGATAGATGGTGGGCTGGTCGACGAGGGCCTTGCCGTGAAGGTATATGACGGCACGGTCGTTGAGGTTGCGACGGTTGAGCACGAAAGTCTGCATGCCTTCGAAATCCGTGTCCTCGGCCGAGACCTTGAGGGTCATGAGCGTCGGCAGCGCGTAGCGCTCCTCGTTCGCTTCGCTGCGCTCGAGGAGGTAGTTGTCCCACTCGACCGGATCGGCCATCCTCTTCTTGTTGCCCGTGATGCGGTTGTAGACCTCCGAGGCGGAGGCGATGTTGGACCGTCGATACACGATGCGATTGACCGCCGTCACGGCCCCAAAGAGCGCAACGGGCGCGGCGGCTGCGGTGACGAGGGCCTTCTTCGTGATGCTGTTGATCTTTGGGTTCTTGCTGTCTGCCATGGGCGTGCCTCCCGGGCGGTTGCCGATAGTAGGAGTGCGGTCTTCGATAACATACCCATTCTAGATGGACAGCGCGCCTATGGAGAAGAACTAATAGTGCGAAATTGCACTCTATTTTTATGGCTCTTCGAAACTTATGGCGGGACTCTGCTCAAGAGATGGGCTCGTACGGTTCTTCAGCGTAAAACTCGGTCGAGTGAGCCCCCCGGAAGCCTGTGCGCACGGTTTTGTGCCGGAGAACCGGCGGCGTACGTTTCGTAGAGTCCAATTATGCAGGTGGCGACGCGCTGAGCGCATTTCTCTTGCACGGCAGACGCGGTGCTGCTGTTGCTGTGCTGCGCAAACTCTGCCCATCCCAGAACGCTCTATACATTCCAAAATGAATGAAAATCCAATAATAACGAAAATTTGTGAAGCATCTAATGAAAATACCTGCGGAATATGAACAGCATTAAGGAAAATATGAATCAAGAATGCTATGATGCTTTGACAGACGAATGCTGTGGGCCGACGCCCCCGTGCCGCCGAGCGCCAAGCGGTGCGGGAACCAGCTCGGTCGCAGGGTGCGCGAGTCGCAGGATGCGTCAGTTCAGGATACGGTACGTGTCATAGGAGGCCAGCATGAAGAAGTTCGTGGTCGAGGATTCGTTCTGGGAGCTCTTTCCTGATGTAGAGATCGGCGTCCTGTGCGTCGACGGCATTCTTCCCACCGACCAGATCAGCGAGGAGAACGCAAAGGCCGCGGAGCTCTTCCTCAATAAGGCGAACGGCAACGCCGAGAAGTGGCTCACGAGCACGACCATCAGCCAGAACGAGGTCGTTGCCGTGTGGCGTCAGGCCTACCAGAAGTTCAAGACCAAGAAGGGCGCCCGCTGCTCCGTCGAGAACCTTCTCAAGCGCGTCCTCAAGGACAACCCGGTCCGCCACATCGTGCCCTCCGTCGACATCTCCACCGCCATCTCGCTCAAGTACGCCCTTCCCATCGGTGCCGAGAACATTGACGCCATCGAGGGCACCTTCCGCCTTGCGAAGACGGAGGGTGGGGACTACTTCCTGCCCATCGGCGAGGAGGAGAGCGACCCCACGCTGCCGGGCGAGGTGGCCTACCTCGACGACGCCGGCGCCGTGTGCCGCTGCTGGAACTGGCGAGACGGTCAGCGCACGGAGGTCTCCGACGAGACGCCGCACTGCATGTTCATCATGGAGAACGTGATGCCCGAGCGATCCGCCGACCTGCACGCCGCGATTGACGAGCTCGCCGAGAAGTGCGAGGCCCTGCTTGGGGCGAAGGTCACCAACAAGGACTACGCGACCAAGGATCATCCCGAGATTGACTTGGTGTAGCCGAGAGGGGCATGCGTCGCGGCAGATGCCATGGCTGGTGACATGGCCATGGCTTGGACGCGGCCAGTCACGTCCTGGCCTGCGGTAAACCTAGGATGCTTGGAACGGCACGGCTCGATATGGGTCGTGCCGCTTCTTCATGCACTTCGAAACGCATGGCGGGCTGGCCTGACGACGCGCCTTGGCACAGGCTGTCCTCGGTTGAGCGTGCGTGGGTCGGAGCGCAAAATGGGGTCTTTCGCTGCTTCTGGTGGATGGACTGACGCGACGTCGGGCGGACCCACCAAAAGCTCGGCCCCTCGAGACTTCTGGTGGGATGCCGCCCGGGAGACGGGGCGGCGGGAATCCATTGGAAGGGGTTTGCGCCTGGAACGTGGCGGCGATGCGTACATGGAGGCTTTGCACTTTCCGACCACATCGTCTGCGTCATCTGCCGCGAGTCACGGTGGCTGCATGAGCCGCCTCAGCTAATCAGGCGAGGTCGGAGAAATCCGCGACCTTCTCGATGGCCGCTGCCACGACCTCGAGTCCACGTGCGTCGTCCTCGTCGAACCTGCCGAGCAGGGGACTGTCCGCATCGAGCACTCCGACGATTCCATTTCCTGCGTGGATGGGGACCACGACCTCGGAGTTCGAGGCGCTGTCACAGGCGATGTGCCCCGCGAACTCGTGAACGTTTGCGACAAGCTGGGTCTCGTCGTGCTTGACCGCAGCGCCGCACACCCCACGTCCGACCTCGATATGCACGCATGCGACCTTGCCCTGGAACGGGCCGAGCACGAGACGGCCGTCGCGCATGAGGTAGAAGCCCGCCCAGTTGAGGTTGGGCACCGACTCCATGATGAGCGCTGATGCGTTCGCGAGTACTGGCAGCCAGTGGGCATCCTCCTCCGATAGGGATCGAACCTGTGCGGCAAGCAGGCTGTAGTCTGTGGAGGACGTACCGTTCGGCGCTTGGGTATGCGCCGGTTCTCGGAGGTGCTCCAGCTCCTGAGGGCGCATCGGTGCCTGGCTGTGCGCCAAATGCGTGGGCCCTGGCGACTGGGCGCGCTTCGCCTTACCGTGTGTTTCGTCTGTCCGTTCCATCTGCTTCCGTCCTCGAATCGCTTTGTAAGTGACACTGTAGGTCATTTTGCAGTAAGGTTAGCAGGTTGATTGAGGATGGCATGACTTCACATGCCCCAAAGCAAGGGAGCACCAAAGGATGGATCGCACCAAGATCGCGCAGCTCTTTTCCCAGATGGACGAGCTTGGCGGCACCACGGTCACGGTCGCGGGCTGGGTCCGCTCGATTCGCGATATGAAGAACTTCGGCTTCGTTATGCTGAACGACGGCAGCTGTTTCAAGGACCTCCAGGTCGTTATGAACCGCGAGCAACTCGCCAACTACAGTGAGGTTGCCGCCCTCACCGTCGGGTCGGCGCTCGTCATCGAGGGCACGCTCGCACTTACTCCCGACCGTCCCCAGCCGTTCGAGCTGCAGGCAGACACGATCCTGATCGAGGGCGCCGCGGAGCCCGACTACCCCATGCAGAAGAAGCGCCAGACGCGCGAGTTCCTCCGCACCCAGCAGCACCTTCGCAGCCGCACCAACCTGTTCCGCGCGATTTTCCGCGTACGCTCGGTTGCGGCTTTCGCGATCCACCAGTTCTTCCAGGAGCGCGGCTTCGTCTACGTGAACACGCCGATCGTGACTGCGTCTGACGCCGAGGGCGCGGGCGAGATGTTCCGCGTCACCACGATCGACCCCGCAAACCCTCCCCTCACCGAGGATGGCAAGGTCGACTACAGCAAGGACTTCTTCGGCAAGGCGACGAACCTCACTGTCTCCGGACAGCTCCAGGGCGAGAACTTCGCCATGAGCTTCGGTGACATCTACACCTTCGGCCCGACGTTCCGCGCCGAGGACTCCAACACCCGCCGCCACGCCGCCGAGTTCTGGATGGTCGAGCCCGAGATGGCCTTCTGTGACCTCGCGGGAGAGATGGACGTCTCGGAGGACATGCTCAAGTACGTCATCAGGTACGTGATGGAACACTGTCCCGACGAGCTTGACATGTTCAACAAGTTCGTGGACAAGGGCCTGATCGAGCGCCTGGAGCACGTTGCCTCGTCCGATTTCGCTCGCGTCACCTACACCGACGCCATCAAGATTCTGCAGGAGGCGGAGGCTGCGGGCGCCAAGTTCGAGTACCCCGTGGAATGGGGCGCCGACCTCCAGACCGAGCACGAGCGCTACCTCACCGAGAAGCACTTCAAGAAGCCGACCTTCGTGACCGACTACCCGGCCAAGATCAAGGCGTTCTACATGCGCATGAACGACGACGGAAAGACCGTGGCCGCGGCCGACTGCCTGGTGCCCGGCATCGGCGAGATCATCGGCGGCTCGCAGCGCGAGGAGCGCCTCGACGTGCTCGAGAGGCGCATCACCGAGCTCGGCATGGACGTTGAGCAGTACAAGTACTACATCGACCTGCGCCGCTACGGCACCTGCCACCACGCCGGCTTTGGCCTCGGCTTCGAGCGCCTCGTCATGTACCTCACCGGCGTCGACAACATCCGCGACGTCATCCCGCACCCGCGCACCGTGGGCAACGCCGAGTTCTGATCTTTTCCCTGCCCTTGTTTTTCGTTCAGCGTGGTTCTGGTGGACGATTGTGCGGCAAGGGCCCCTCGGGACTTCTGGTGGGACGCGACTCAAGAGATGGATCACACGGCATCCCTCCTCGCAAGCGGAGGGTATGGAAAGTCCAACGGTCCCCCGTGCACTATCGCCTGAAGACGACCTCGAGCTCGTCGCTCTCGAGCCCCACGCGCTGGAGCACGCGGCAGATGCGGCCAAACCACGGTCTCTCGTCCCAGAGGTCGTCGTCCACGCGCTCGACGACGATACGCGTCGGGCGGTCGACGTCTCCGAGGCAGTCGGCGAGCGCGGAGAGGTTGTGCCCGTAGTAGGAGGGGAAGGAGAGCTTCTCGGCAAGGTAGTCGTGCACGGAGAGCGCGTCGGGAAAGTCGCTCTCGTATATCGTTATCTCCTGCATGCTCGCTCCTCCCGTCCGTCGTCTATCCCATTTGGCGCCGGTTGCCGTACCGCCGCCTGCTGCGATTGCGACCGCGCCGCCCGATCGTCGTGTGCCGGCGATTCGGCCGGGTACCGGCGTCTCAATAAAGCCGCTCGAACGACTGGTAGTGGTCTGGGGTGTAGTAGACGAGCCCGTCGCTCGAGAAGACGATGCGCTCCTGCCCGCGGAACCCGCCATGGTAGTTGACGTCGCATTCCTTCCACGTGCGCCCGCGAGCGTCGGGAAGCGCCCCGTCGTCGTTGTAGAACTTGCTGCCGCCGATGCTCTTGCCCGGGCAGACCTTGTCGAGGTTGCCCTCGGACGAGACCCATCCGGCCTCCTTCGCCTTCGTCTTTGTGATGAAGTTCGAGGGGAGATGCCCGAAGGTGTGGATGTAGAGTGCCACCTCGTCCTTGCTGGTGTAGGTGCCGTCCTCGCTGACGGAGGACGCACCGTCCGACGCGCTGCCCGACGTGCCGACAGTCGACGAGGGTTCACCCGCGCTGCTCGACGCTACGCCCGGCGCGCCCGTACCCGTCACGTCGGGCGAGCCCAGGTTGCCGGAGAGGGGCAGGTACCCCACGACGAAGGCGATTGCTATGGCGAGGAGGGCCGCTATTCTCCTGTTGACGCTCATGGCCTTATCGGTCCTCCTTCTGTTCGCGCGTCTGGCGGCGGATGTCGATGGCAAGGTAGACGCAGGTGGAGAAGAACAGCATGCTTATGAAAGCCTCTGGTGCCCCGCCCGAGAGCGGCCCCGCCCTAAGGGCATGCGCCACGAATGAGACTGCCTGGGCCGCAAGCGCGAGCGAGGAGGCGATCAGGAAGGGAAGGATGTGCTTCGGGTGGTTGGACCCCGCAAAGCCCGCGAGGCCCATGGCAAGGTCGACGGCACCGGTCGCGGCGAGGCTGATTGGCGAGCCCGTGAGAGGCACCATGCCGGCGACGGGCAAGGAGGCGCTTGTCACGTCGTTTCTTGCCAACTCGTACGATTCCGGGCCGAAGAGGGGCGCGGCGACGGATGCGGCGGCGACGAGGAGGAACAGGACCCCTTCGAGCGCGATAATGGCGGAGAGGAAGTGCAGGGCCCTCTGGCGAGCGTCGCGCACGATGAGGGTGCCTTTGACCCCCAGCTCATACTCCTTCTCTACCTGATCCGCCAATGTGGAGCAGATGAGCACGTAGATGATGGTGGCACCAAGTACCAGTGGGTCGAAGATGAGGTTGCGCCCATTCGACCATCCATAGGCGATGACGAGCAGGATGCAGAGGCTTACGAGGTAGCAGAGGAAGCGGTATCTAGAGGAGTGAGAGTAGTCCTTAGACGTGGCGTAGCCGAGCGCACCCGTCACAAGCACGAGGGTGCCCGCGGCAATGACTGCGATGCTCGTGAGCACGAGCTCCATACGCCCGTGCGCTCCATAGGCTGCCGGATCGGAGAGGGCCATCACGACGCCGAAGGCGATGTCGATTACCCCCAGCACAATCATTACGAGCGAGACCAGATAGAGTACCGCCTGGGTCTGGGTTCTGCGTACGTGTGTGACCTTGCCCGGCATGGCTCGCCTCCGCTAGGCGTCAAGTGGCCTACCGTTGTAGTCTACCTTTCCGATGTAGCTGCCAAGCTCCTCGTACTCTCCCTTGATGTACGTCTCCGCCACGTGCTCCCACTCGGCGAGGGTGTCGAAGAACAGATCGGGAAAGCTCGCGTTCGAGACGGCGCGCGTGTAGGGGTTCACCCAGTCGTGGCGGGCGAGGTTTGCCGAGGGGCAGTCCTCGGTGGGATGCGCCGTATGCGCCATCGCCTGGGACATGGAGTGGTCGCGCACGATGCGCTCCACCGCGCCGAGGATACGCACCCTTCTCGACTCGAGGGGGTCGATCGCGCGATAGAGAAGCTCATAGTTGCGCACGGCTCCCGCGAACTCGCCAGCGGGTATGGTAAGGCCAAACACCTGACGTGCGGTTGCGGAAAAGAGCGCGCCCGCCACGTGGTCGATGCGCTCGGTGCGCGCGAGGTAGTCCTGCGCGGGCACGTCGAGGATAGTGAGGTGGCGCATGCTCCACAGCGTCCAGGTGTCGAGGTCGCTCTCGATGATGCCGTGGACCTCGTGCGCCGCGTCTTGAAGGTTGCCGGCCGAGACGATCGCCTCCTGCTGGCCGAAGATGAAGGCGTGCGTGCGGCTGTCGAGCATGTAGTGGGCGAGAAGTCCGAGAGCGAAGGCTCGGCCGATGGTCTTGTCCTGCTCGGGAAGGTGAGAGACGCCTTCGCGAAGTGCCAGGAACGCCTCCGTGACCTTCTTGGCGTGCATGGCGCGAGCGAGTTGGTGGCACCTGTCCGCCGTCTCGGGGTTGGTAAAGGAACGCAGGTAGAAGGGGTCTGGGCCCTGATTGCCAAGAAGGAATGCGAGAAGCTCCTCCTGGTTGTTGACGATTCCCTCGGGAAGGAGGGTGACGGCTTCCTCGCCGAAGAGGTGGTGTGTGATGAGCGCTGGCATCGATACTCCGTAGGTGTTCGTTGGCTGTCGTTCGTTAGGTTGTTGGATATCGTTCACTAGGTTAGTTCATTTAGGTTAGCCCATTTCAGTTTGGGTTGTTTGTTAATTCCCGTGTCATGTGTTCATCCTCTTATAGAATCGAGCAGCCGTCACTCGGGATATCGCCAGTCTGGGTGGGCCGGCTGCCGGGTGTGTGGCCGGCACGTTGTTTGAGGCTTACATTGCGACCAATGGAGGGGTTGGGTGGGCACTCCTGAGATACTGCTGCTGGGACTTGCTCTCTCGGCCGACGCGTTTGCCGTCACCATCTCCAACTCGTTTGTGTACCGGGGCGAGAGTCGGTTGCGCCTGGCACTCATGCCTATTTTTTTCGGCGCATTTCAGGCCATGATGCCCCTCTTTGGCTACTATCTGGGCGGGCTTGCCGCCGAGCTCATTGACGCGTATTCGGGTATTGTGACGCTGGCAATTCTGGGTCTCATCGGCGGAAACATGGTGCGCGAGGGCGTCGTTGCGCTGCGTAATCCCGCGGGGGATGGGCGGGGAACCAGTTCCGACTCCGGTTCTGGCCCTAACTCCAGCTCCGATTCTGGTCGTCTTACCGTGGGCGTTCTGCTTTTTCAGGCCGTGGCCACGGCCATTGACGCGTTTGCCGTGGGAGTGAGTCTGCGTGCGCAGTCGGTCGACCTTGTCTTCTCTGTTATGGTCATTGGGCTGACCACGGCCGCCTGTTGCGTGGTCGCGCTGGCTATTGGCAGGCGCGTTGGTCGTCTGCTTGGCGACAGGGCAGAGGTTGTGGGCGGTATCGTGCTGATTGCCATAGGCCTGAAGGCATTGTTGGGATAGGTTCTGGATTTGGCTGGCCCGACGCGGGCTGAGGAGCGGGGGATTGCATGGAAACGGTGGGACGCTCGAAGGCAGGAACGCTAATTGCTGCCGCAGCCGAGATCGCGCTCGGCATCTACATGTTCATGAGTCCGGCCGGCGTTACTACCTTTGCCGTGAGCGTTATAGGATGGGTCCTCGTCGTCATGGGGGCTTCGATGCTCTTGACCGCCCTCAGGTCACGGAGCGAAGCGCTCTCGCAGGCGTCCTTCTACTATGGTGTCCTGGGTCTTCTTTTCGGAGTCCTGCTCGTGGCGCGACCGGCAACCTTTGTTGCGTGGATCTTCATCATTGCGGGGATCGGCATTGCGATTTCAGGCCTGAACTCGCTTAGGCTGGCGCTCGCCATTAAAGACGGCACGGGCACGGGCTCTGCCGCATCCGTTGCCGTGCCCACGCTCACGATCATCCTAGGGTTTCTGGTTGTCATCTCGCCCTTCTCGTTTGCGGACTTTGCCGTGAGTGTGGCGGGCTTCGCCCTGATTTTCTGTGGCGTTATCAAACTCTTCGAGGGAATCAGGATGCGCGAGTCGTAAGAGGCTTGCGTCTATAACAATTGGCTTACAACTGGCTTATCGGCGCAAATTGCCGTCGAGTGATTCGGGGATGCGGTCGATGTGCTGGAGCGCAAAAGTGCCTCGAGTGGACGACTGCCCGAGGGGTCGGAGCGCAAAAGTGCCTCGAGTGGACGATTGGCAAGGGGGCCGGAGCGCAAAAGTGCCTCGAGTGGACGATTGGCCGAGGGGTCGGAGCGCAAAAGTGGCTCGAGTGGACGATTGGCCGAGGGGTCGGAGCGCAAAAGTGGCTCGAGTGGACGGTTGGGAGCGCAAAAGTGGCTCGAGTGGATGAACGGCGAATCCACTCGACGCCGATTTGCGCTCCGGGGAATCCACTCGACCGCATTTTGCGCTCCGAGGGCGCCGAGGCGAATCCACTCGAGGCCGATTTGCGCTCCAGACATGCCGGGGCGAATCCACTCGACGCCGATTTGCGCTCCTGAGCGAAAGCTGGGATGTATTCGGCGCGGTTTGGACTGGAGCTTAGTTTCTGGAGCTTAGTTTCTGGAGCGGACTTTCTGGAGCGGACGGCGGAGGCGCG
Source organism: Olsenella sp. (assembly GCA_017941585.1). Classification (GTDB taxonomy): domain Bacteria; phylum Actinomycetota; class Coriobacteriia; order Coriobacteriales; family Atopobiaceae; genus Olsenella_J. The sequence goes on from JAGAWD010000024.1 coordinate 14,936, forward strand.
TGATGATGCGTTGATGCGTCGTTGCCGGGCGGCGACCTACGGCCCCTAGACGTAGAACAGCATGTCGTTGTAGCTGGGAACGGGCCAGCACTCCTTGCTGCAGACCTTCTCCATCGCGTCGACGGTGCGGCGCAGCTCGGCCATGGCGGGCACGATCTCGTCGCGATAGCGCACGTTCTGCTCGTGCACGTCTTCGATGGCGCGTGCCTCGAGGTTCTTCTCCTCGAGGTCCTCGGCCGCGGCGTACATGGCGTCCATTCCCTCGGTGAGGGTGCGGACGAGGTCCTTCTCCGTCGCGCTCACGATGCCGATCTCAGCCTTCGCGGCAACGCCCGTCGCGAGGTCGGCCGAGTACTGGGCGACCGCCGGCAGGTAGAGGTTGCGCACCATGGCGACCATCGTGTTCGACTCGATGTTCAGGAGCTTGGAGTACTGCTCGGCCGCCGCCATGTAGCGCGCGTGCGACTCCGCCTCGTTGAGCACGCCGTACTTCTCGAAGAAGTCGATGTTCTTCTGGATGACCATGCAGGGCAGGGCGTCCGGCGTGGTCTTGTTGTTGAGAAGCCCGCGCTCTGCGGCCTCGAGCTCCCACTCGGGCGAGTAGCCGTTGCCCTCGAAGATGACGCGCTGGTGCTCGCGCAGCGTGCGCCTGACCCAGTGCAGGGCCTGCTTGACGAAGCGCTCCTCGGGGATGTTCTCGAGGTCGTTGGCGAAGCGGTCGAACTGCTCGGCCACGGCCGTGTTGAGCACGACGTTGGAGTCCGACACGTTCTGCTGACTGCCGCACATGCGGAACTCGAACTTGTTGCCGGTGAAGGCGAAGGGGCTCGTGCGGTTGCGGTCCGTGCTGTCGCGGAAGAGGTTGGGCAGCTGCGGCACGCCGAGGTCGATCTCCTCGCGGTCGTGCGAGGCGACCTCGGTGTGGTTGATGAGCCCGCTCACGATGGGGGCGAGGTCGTCACCGAGGAAGATCGAGATGATCGCTGGCGGTGCCTCGTTCGCGCCGAGGCGATGGTCGTTGCCTGCGGTGGCCACGGTCGCGCGCAGGAGGTCGGCGTGCTCGTCGACGGCGGCGATGAGACACGATAGCACGACGAGGAACTGCAGGTTGTCCTGGGGATCGTCGCCCGGCTCGAGGAGGTTCTCGCCGTCGGCCGCGATGGACCAGTTGTCGTGCTTGCCCGAGCCGTTGACGTACTCGAAGGGCTTCTCGTGCTCGAGGCAGGCGAGCCCGTAGTGCGTGGCCATGAGCTTGAGCTTCTCCATGGTGAGGAGGTTGTTGTCGATGGCGCGCGTCCCCAGCTCGTAGATGGGCGCGAGCTCGTGCTGGCAGGGGGCGACCTCGTTGTGCTTCGTGCGTGCGGGGATGCCGAGCTTCCAGAGCTCGTCGTCCACTTCCTTCATGAAGGCGTTCACGCTCGGGCGAATCGCGCCGAAGTAGTGTTCCTCGAGCTCCTGCCCCTTTGCGGGCTCCGCGCCGAAGAGGGTACGCCCGCAGAGGATGAGATCGGGCCTCGCCTGGTAGTCCTCCTCCTTGATGAGGAAGTACTCCTGCTCGAGGCCGGCGGTCACGAGCACGCGCCTGGGCGTGCGGCCGAAGAGCGCGAGTACGCGCTTGGCCTGCTTCTCGATGAGGACCTCGGAGCGAAGGAGAGGCGTCTTCTTGTCGAGTGCCTCACCGGTGTAGGAGATGAACGCGGTGGGGATGCAGAGTACCTCGTCCTTGATGAAGGCCGGCGAGATCGGGTCCCACACGGTGTAGCCGCGCGCCTCGAAGGTCGCGCGAAGACCCCCGCTCGGGAAGCTCGACGCGTCGGGCTCGCCTTGCACGAGCTCCTTTCCGGAGAAGGTCATGAGGACGGTGCCGTCGCCCCTCGGGCTGATGAAGCTGTCGTGCTTCTCGCTCGTGATGCCGGTGAGCGGCTGGAACCAGTGGGTGAAGTGCGTGGCGCCGTGCTCGAGCGCCCACTCCTTCATCGCGTGGGCGACCTCATTTGCGATGTCGAGGTCGATGGGCTCGCCCTCGTCGATGGTACGCTTGAGCTCCTTGTAGGTCGGCTTGGGCAGGCGGTCCTGCATGTCGGCGTCGGTGAATACCAGGCTGCCATACTCCGCGGATACCCTGTCTTTTGACATCGCTGCACCTTTCTGAGGGTTCGTGCATGTTCCTGATTTCTAGTTTGATACGCCCGTTTCGGCGTGGTGGGTTCGCTGTACCCGCCTCGAGGCGCACCATCATTCTACGCACTGACCATTCTACGTGCTTGAGAAAAGCGGGGCGTGTTTCGTACCTGTTAAGGCACGGTATCCCCATGCTCCGCTTCGTCGGCTGAGTTGCGCCTCTTGGGTCAGGCCCCTTTTTTGGCTTTTCGAAACTGCTCTTCGAAACGCTTGGCGAATCCTGCCCGGCGGGGACCTGGCGCAAAGCCCGCCGAACGAAATGCCGCCGCATCCCCACCCTTCCCGCGGGACCCCGGAGCGCAAAAGTGCCCCGAGTGAACTGTCCGGAGCGCAAAATCCCGTCGAGCGAACTCCTGGAGGGTTCGCTCGAGGCCATTTTGCGCTCCCAATCGTTCGCTCGAGGCCATTTTGCGCTCCGGCCCCTCCGTCAATCGTTCGCTCGAAGCCATTTTGCGCTCCGACCCAAGCGTCAGTTGTGCACCCAGCAGGGCTTATGCCAGAAACCGTCCACCAAAAAGTCTCGAAGAGCCTTTTTGGTCCGCGCTTTCGGTCCCAGCGTGCGTGGCGCGCGATTTGCGCAACAGGGTGGACGGGCCTTGACATCGCGGGCGAAAAGTGCAAATGGCGTTCATTGCGCATCCCTGCTGTGGTGAAGAGGACCAAATCTCGCACCTTATTGGGCCTGTCGGTTCCAGGCTTCATGCCGCTCGTCCCGCGCCTGTCCGCGATCGGTGCGCGCGGACACTTCTCCGCGTGTGTGTGATGTCCTACGGGTACAATCGTGAGCGTGTGAACAAGGCATGCATACATTGAATCGAGGAGCACTCCATGGCTGACACCCCGAGCACCCAGGTGACGGACGCGAGCACCCAGGCGGCGGACCCAGGCGCCCAGGCTGCAGACGCGAGCACCCAGAGGACCATCGCCGTCATCGACGGCAACTCGCTCATGCACCGCGCCTTCCACGCGATCCGCCAGCCCATGACCGCGCCGGACGGACGCGCCACCAACGCGCTCTTCGGCTTCTTCAACATGTTCATCAAGCTCGTCGAGTCGTTCAAGCCCAACGGCGTGATCTGCGCGTTTGACAACGGCAAGCCCCAGGTGCGCATCGACATGCTCCCCCAGTACAAGGCCCAGCGCCCGCCCATGGACCCGGCCCTTCGCGAGCAGTTCCCCATGGTGCGCGAGCTCCTGCACGCGCTCGACGTGCCCGTGGTCGAGCTCGAGGGTTGGGAGGGCGACGACATCCTCGGCACGCTCGCGCGCCGCGGCGAGGACGCGGGCTACGAGATGCTGCTCTTCACTGGGGACCGTGACATGTACCAGCTCGCGACGAACAACGTGAAGGTCGTCGCGACCAAGAAGGGCGTCTCCGACGTCTCGATCATGACGCCCGAGAGCGTGGA
>JAGAWD010000277.1 GCA_017941585.1 Olsenella sp.
ACTTTATGAGGTCGAAGTCGAACTGCTGTAGGACGTCAAGGGACGAATAGCCACTGCCGAAGTCGTCCATCCACACGCTGAAACCCAGTTCGTGGAAGCGTCTGACCTGCTCTTTCACGTACCCGAAGTCACGGCCGACGACGCTTTCCGTGATCTCGATGTTCAGCATGCGGCGCCTCACGCCGGCCTCGTCCACGCGCCGGCGGATTTCCTCGACGACGTCGCACGCATCGAAGTCGACCCTGGAGAGATTCACGGAGACGGGAACGGGGTCGCGGCCGGCACGCTGGGCGCGAACGATATCGGCGAGCACGCGGTCCACGATGCACAGGTCGAGCCGGTGGATCAGCCGGACCTCCTCGAGCACGGGAATGACCTCGCCGGGTGCCATGACGCCCAGGGCTGGGTCGACCCAGCGCGCGAGCGCCTCCCTATTGCAAACCTCTCCGTCGGCCGCGCGCGCTATCGGCTGGTAGTACGCCTGGATCCAGCCCTCGTCGATGGCGCGGTCGAGGTTCTCCGTGATGTAGGTGCGACGCGCGGCCCTGGTCTGCAGCTCATCGTCAAAGTACGCGAACGACGAGACGAGCGTGCCGCGGTGGAGGTCGCAGACCATCTTCGCGCGGTCGCACGCGGCGCTGACCTCGACGTGCTCGTACTCGTCGAGGTAGATCCCGACGCGCACGGGAAGAGACCGGCCACCGTTCGCACGCGCACAGTCGTCGAGGACGTGCCGGAGCCTGTCCTCGAGTTCGGCGTCGTGCGTGAATACCGCGAAGTGGTCCTGCCCGAGACGCGAGCAGTTCTCGTTGCTGAAGTGCCTCACCAGGACCTTTGCAATCGCGCGCAGAAGCTTGTTGCCCTCGGCGAACCCGTACCTCCTGTTGAAGTTCTTCATGCCGTTGAGGTCGACGAACAGGATGGCCTCGCGCTCGCCACGCGCGAGCATGCCCGGACGAGCGGCCTCGGCGAGCTCGAAGAAGTACGCCATGCTCGGCAGGCCCGTCAGGACGTCGTAGCGGCTCTCGCTCAGGAGGCCCGCCTCGCGAAGGACCCTGCCGAGCGAGTCGCCCACCATTTCGCCTGGGCCCTCGCCGTCGACCTCGGAGTAGAAGCCCTCGTCCATGTACCACACGACCGCCAGCCTGACGCCCGTGCTCGTGTACACGTGCCGACCGTGCGCGTGGACGATGGAGTACTTGTCGTTGTGCGGTGCCTTGGAGCGATAGACGACCTCGTAGTTGCCGTCATCGACGGCAAAGCGCAGCGCGGCGTCCGCGATGCGGGAGATGTCGTCGGGGTGCGCGTCGCGATACATGTCGTGGTCCATGACGTAGTAGGCCTCGTCGCGGTCATCGAAGCCGAATGTCTCGCAGAAGCCCGCGGAGAGCACGAGCGTAACCACGCGCTTCTCGATGAACTGGTAGATTGCGAACGGAATGACGGAGCCCTCCATAAGGGCGAGATCCGACTCGTCGAACTGGAACCTGTCCATCTGTGCCACCAATGCGTACGGGCAGGGGCTGAGACCGCCCCTGGAAACGTAGACTAACACGCACACGTTACCATAGAAAATTGATGCTGAGGAGACGGTTGTCTCGAACGGTGCCTCGCGCGGGCGAAATGTATCTTTACTGATAAAAGGCCGAATGAGTCGACTGCTCCGGGTGAGTCAGGGCTCGGTTGGAACTGCCCGGAGTTCGGCCTGATCCGCCCTCCGCCCTCCGGTCCGCCAGGCAGGTTCTCCTCGGTTCCCGCACGTCTCAAGAAGCTATAATCTTGATGCTCTGTCACCCGCATCGCCGCAAGCGCGGCCGGCGTCAGGCCATACATGTAACACGAGACACGAGAAGCATGAGGAGCAAGACATGCCTTATTCCACCTCAGAGGTCATCCTCGAGCAGTACCGCGAGCTGATTCCCACGCTCGAATACGTGTGTGCGACGGCCGAGCGGGCCCTAGGCGAGGCTGTCAGGGAGAGTGGCGTCATGTGTGCCGGCGTCACCGGGCGCGTGAAGGCCGAGGCCTCCCTCGCCGGCAAGCTCGAGCGAAAGAATCACTATGCGTCCATCGACGACGTCACGGACCTCGTGGGGCTTCGCGTCATCACCTATTACGTGGACGACGTCGACAAGATCGCCACCATCGTGGCGAACCTGTTTGACGTGGATGAGTCCGAGATCGTCGACAAGCGCGCCGACCTCTCCGACACCCAGTTTGGCTACCTCTCCCTCCACTACCTTTGTCGCCTGCCCAAGCGACTCTGCGACGAGCGATACCCCAAAGCGGGCACCATGCTGTTCGAGATACAGATGCGCTCCGCCCTGCAGCACGTGTGGGCCGAAATCGAGCATGACTCGGGCTACAAGGCCGAAATCGAGTGCCCGCGCAAGTGGCGACGCTCCTACAGCCGCGTGGCGAGTCTGTTCGAGCTGGCCGACGCCGAATTCATGCGCATCCGCGACGGCCTCGACCGCTATCGCCACGACGCTCACGTCCTTATCGAGCACGGACGTCTGGACGAGGTCGCAATCGACGCCGACACATGGAAAGTCTGGCTCGAGGGGGGTCCCTTCGACAGGCTCAACGATCGCATTGCCCAAATCAACGGCTCCGAAATCGCCGAAGCCAGCACGGACGGATACCTCGCGGCCTTCGACCTGCTCGAGCTCCATACGCTCGGCGACCTCGCCCGCATGGTGGAGGAAGAGTCGGACGAGGCGTATCGCCTGGCCGAACGCCAGCTTGCAGACACGGGACTCGACATCATCTCGTCGACCATCGGCCTGCAGAACCTCTGCGTGACCCATGCGCTCAAGCAGGGAATGGGCGAGGTTGGCCTTCGCTTGCTCTTCGAGAAGCTCGGAACGAGCGAGCACCACGCCGAGCGCCGCGCCGAGACCATGCTCCGTCTGGCCAACGACTGACGCACCCCCACGCGAGACGAAACGACATCGAGGGACTCTATCGCAGCCACCTCACTCATCGAAGCGCTCGCCTCGAAACGCTCGCGTCAAGAGGTGCCCAAAGTCGCTAATTCCACATCCTCACATCAAAAAGGGGCGGTCCCGCCGGACCGCCCCTTGCTGCGTTGATGTTGTGAGCGCCACGCTGACGCAGAGCGCTCGTCAGATGGCCTAGTCGTCAACCTCGGACTTGCTGCTGATGATGGCGCCCGTCTCGACATTGATGTCGTAGTCGTACTCCAAGCCACCCGCCTTGAATTCGACGTCGTAGTGGACCGTGGGGTCGTCGCGGTCGAGCTCGACCTTGAGCTCCTTGGCGTCCGCCTCGGCAACGCCGGCATCCCTGAGCGCGATCTGCTTGGCCTCGTCCGGGCTGATCTGGGAGGAAGCGGCCGGAGCGGGAGCCGACGTGGTGGTCGTAGCCTCTGTCTTGGTGGAATCGGTCTTGGCAGAGTCGGAGGCGTTAGTCTTGGCAGAGTCCGAGGAATTGGTCTGGGCGGAGTCGGTCTTGCTCTCCGACGTGGTCTGCCCCTGAGTGGCCTTCTCCTCCGTCTTGGTGCTCGACGTGGCAGGCTGCGCGCCGCATCCGACCATCATAAGAGATACCGCCATGAGCCCTGCCGCCAACGCGCCCGCTATCGCCTTCTTCATCGTAGAACCTCTTTCGCTCGCATCTCTTATGGGAAGCAACTGCATCTCCCGTCCAATGATACTAGTTATGCGCAACCGTATAAAAAAGTGTCCTCCGCAATTTTGGCGCTTCACGTTTCTGGCGGACGGCTGCCGGCACGAAAAGCGCTCCCTACGCAAGCTCGCCCACGAGGGCGCCCAGGCGCTCCGCCATCGCGTCGACCTGCTCCCCGCTCACCACCAGGGGCGGGAGGAACCGCAGGATTGAGTCGCCCACGCGATTGAGGACCAGCCCCCTCTCGAGCCCCCTCCTTACCAGCTCGCCCGCGATGGGGACGTCGAAGTGGGCGGCGCGCATCAGGCCGCGGCCGCGCACCTCCCTCACGTGGGGCACCCCCGCAAGCCGCGCCGCGAGGCGCTCGCCGACGGAGATGACGTGCTCTGCCATGTCCCTCTCGGGAACGTCGCCCCCGTCCAACAGTCCACGCAACGTCGCGAGGGCGGCCGCGACGGCAAGCGCGTTGCCGCCGAAGGTGGAGCCGTGGTCGCCGGGGGCCATGAGGTCTGCGACCTCGCGGCGCGCGGCGACGGCCCCCATGGGGAAGCCGTCGGCGATGCCCTTCGCCATGCTCACCACGTCGGCCTCGATGCCCGCGAGCTGAAACGCGAACGGCGCGCCCGTGCGGAAGAAGCCGGTCTGCACCTCGTCCACGACGAGCAGCACGCCGTACGCGTCGCACGTCTGGCGCACCCCGCGCAGGTAGTCGAGGTCCGCCGGCCACACTCCGCCCTCGCCCTGCACGCACTCGAGCATGACGGCGCAGACGCCGCCGGCCTCCACCTCAGCGACGAGCGCGCCGAGGTCGTTCAGCGCGACCGACGAGAAGCCCGCGGGCAGCGGCCCGAAGTCGCGGTGGAACGAGTCCTGCCCCGTCGCGGCGAGCATCGCCAGCGTGCGCCCGTGGAAGCTCTGCCGCGCGGTCACGACCCTCGACGCGCCGCCCAGCCTGCGGTCCCCCCAGCGGCGCGCCAGCTTGAGCGCGCCCTCGTTGGCCTCCGCCCCCGAGTTGGAGAAGAACGTCTTCCAGACGGTCGACGTGGAGCCAGTCGGGCGGCCGGCCTCGTCGGTCGTGGTGGAGAGCAGGCCCGAGAGCTCGCGGGCCAGCTCGCCGCGGCGCTCGGAGTGGAAGTGGTTGCCCACCTGCCATACGCGCCCGAGCTGCTCGCGCACGGCGGCCGCCACCCGCGGGTTGGCGTGCCCGAGGCTCGCGCAGCCGACGCCGCCGAGAAAGTCGAGGTACACCCTCCCCTCGCCGTCGACCAGCTCTGCCCCGGCCCCCGATACGAACTCCACGGGCAGGCGGTCGTAGGTATGGATCACGTAAGCGGCGTCGAGCTCCTGGGCCCGCGCGAGGCCGGTGGCGGCCGTCGGCTTGCCGACGCCCGCGTGGGGCTCGTCGCATGCGGCCGGCAGGGCAGCGTCGCATGCGGCCGGCAGGGCAGCGTCGCGTGCGGCGGTCGCGGCGGGCAGGGCGGTCTCGCCTGGCACGGCGTCTTCCTCGTAGGTCATAGGCTCTCCTCTCCCAGACTCTCTTCCGGGCGCTCTCCCGAATCTTTTCTCGTATCTTCTCCAGGGTTCTCTCTCGAATCTTCTCGCGAACTCTCCTCCGCATCCTCCTCCGGGACGAACATGGTGCCGATGCCGGCGTCGGTGAATATCTCCAGCAGGAGCGCGTGGGGGAACGTGCCGTTGAGTATGCGCACGTCGCGCACGCCGGCGTCGAGCGCCGCCACCACGGAGCGCACCTTGGGGATCATGCCCGAGGAGAGCGTGCCGGCGTCGAGCAGCGCTTGGGCCTCGGCCCTGGTCATCGTGGCGACGAGGCTCGACTCGTCCTCGACGTCGCGGTAGATGCCGTCGACGTCGGTGAGGTAGACCAGTATGTCGGCGGAGAGGGCGCGCGCCACCTCGCTCGCCGCCGCGTCGGCGTTCACGTTGTAGAAGCCGTCGGCGCCGCTTCCCACGCTGGCGATGACGGGCACGTAGCCGCCGTCGAGCGCCGACTCCACGAGGCGTACGTTGACCTGGGAGATCGTCCCCACGCGGCCGAGCTCGGGGCGCACGGGGCGGCACCTGAAGGTCTTCCCGTCGGCGCCCGAGATTCCCACGGCGTTCTCCCCGAACTCGTTGAGCGCCCAGACCAGCCTCTGGTTGACCTGCCCCACGAGCACCATCTGGACGGCCTCCATCGTCGCGTCGTCGGTCACGCGCAGGCCGTCCTTGCGGACGATCGGGATGTCGAGGTCGCCGAGCGTACGGTCGATGGCCCTGCCGCCGCCGTGCACGAGCACCACCCTCATCCCCATGAGCTTGAGCAGCTCGAGGTCGGCCACCACCCGGCGCACGAGCGCGTCGTCCTCCATGGCGGCCCCGCCGTACTTCACGACGATGGTCTGGCCGTTGTGCCTGTGTATCCAGGGCAGGGCCTCGTTGAGCACGCTCGCCTTGTCGAGCGCGCGGTCGCGCTCGCGCGCGTCGCGTCTGCGCATGCCTTC
>JAGAWD010000278.1 GCA_017941585.1 Olsenella sp.
CATGCTCGATCCCTCGATGTAGTCCTCTAGGATTGTGCCGCAGTCGGGGCAGTGGTCGCTCATCTGTTACCTCCAGGTCTGTACTCGATAAATGTACCCCTTCTCCAGGGGTGCGGTCTATTGGGATGTCTCGGGTCACGTGGTGCCACGAAGTGGGTCCCGTCTGGACGCGCCCAGAGAAGGTCGCTTGGAGCCCATACGCTTACCCCCAGCTTGTTGGCAAGGTTCTGGGCGAAACCGTCTGACCTTGCTCCTGTGCTGCAGGATAGAAGTCGAATGTCTTGGCCGTGATATCCGGGAAGCCGTCTGATTCGAGATGCAGCCACGCGCGAATTGATCGTGAGAGTTGAGCCGAGGTGCTCGACCTGAACACCGTTTGATGTGCCATGGGCAATAAGGTCGAACACCCCTCCGGGGTCGACATCCCTTCTGTTACGGATGTTCCGAAGGAATGCCTCGTTTCCTCCCATGAAGGACGCGTCCCCGGCTGCGATGCCTAGGCTGAGCTGAACGCTTGTCGTTGAGGCTGCAACTTCCTGCGAGCCGGCTGTGTGTCCGAAGCTGAGCCCGGTCCCCCTTCCGCCGCCCATCAGATACCCTCCTTTGGTTGGCGGGACTTTGCGAATTCGCTCTGGAATGCAATGATGTGTGCACCGTCTTCAATGGCAGACCGGAAGACGTCATCCGGTGCGCTGCCATGCACCACGATTGTCTTGGGGTGCAGAATCGGTACCATTGCTTCGACGTAGGACGTGAAGACCGCTCGATCATCGCAGTGCTTGATGCAGCCGTGCGTGCTCATTGCAATGGTCGAATGGGTTGGGAGCCCGTCGAAGTCGTAGACAGGGCCACTGAGCACCCTTGGACGCAGGTTTGGGATGCAGATGCCTCCACAGCGCTCGTAGAGGCTGCCGATTAGTCGACTTCGGTAGCAGTTCCAGAACTGAAGTCCCCATGGCATGATTCGGTACATGCTGAAGTCCCACGAGATGATTCCCGGGTGCTGCAGCAGACGATCCATGTAACGAAACGCGTTGTGCCACATGGGCTCGAGCTTGATGTCATGCTCGTAGGGGGCGACCCACGCCGACTGGTCGTCGCGACGCTTCGACTTGGCGTCGGAGAACCGTATGAGCTTGTCGGGTACCTCGTCGGTGCCTTCGATGATAGGCATCTCGAAGTTCCCTGCGTAGCGGGCGCCGTGGTAGTAGTTCGAGTGGAAGACGTCGTATTTGCTCAAGTCATCGAACATTGCAGCCTCCCCTCCTGGAGCAGGAGGGGAATATACCGGCTGCTTGTCGTGGCGTCTTCCTCATGACGAGGCTTGTCCGGTGATTCACCGGGCCATTTTGTGCATGGAGGCACGTTGGAGTCATGATTATGACCTCCTGAAGAATTCGAAGCGTTTCTGTGTCTTGGAATCCTTCGCGGAGGCCATAATCATGGTTACCACACCGGGGGCTACGGCCTCCGACGAAGGGGGCGCTAAGCGTTCTACGCTAAGCGCCCTTCTTCATGCGCAAGATGCGGTCACCTCCCTTCACGAATGTGAAGAGCTCCTCGATGGTGGTCTCGTAGTCGTAATCCCCGTACGAGAAGCGAAGCCACTTGGCGTAGTAGCCCATGCAGAAATACGCGCACTCCAGGGATATGTCGAAGGCGTCCGCGATTTCGACGTAGTCGGTCGGGTGGATGCAACGGACGAGCACCGGTGGAGCTATGGCGTACTTTGCGAAGAAGTTCGCTTCTGCCTCGGCAAGCTCGCTGCTCTGCTTGTGCCCAAGCACGATATGACCTATCTCATGCAAGATCGTGAACCTGATACGCTGCCTTGACATGGTGTCGTTGTAGAAGATGACCGTGGTGCTGTGAGTCCCGTCGAGGATGGTGGCCTTGAAGCCGTCTTCTGGCGCCCCTCCTCTCAAAGCGAGCCTAAAGAGGTCTGGGTATGAGGAATAGGTCCTAATGGCAATGCCCATTTTTCGCGCCAGGGAGAAGACGTCGACCGGAATGGTCGCCACCGAATATCGCCGGTACAAATCGGCCACAGCCGACTTGATGCGTTCGTAGTCGTCATCCAGCAATCGCAAGGCTCTACTCAGCTTTCTCTCGGGGCGCCGAGAGGATTGCAATGGCAAGCTGCTGCCTCTGCTCATCCGTGAAGCCCGGCGCGCTTCTGGCACAAAGATCTAAGATGGTTCCGAACTCGGTTGTGATTCCCTCCTGTCTTCCGAGCAGGTACTCGGAAGTCGTTCCCAAGGCTGTCGCAATGTTTGCAAGCACCTCTGCGCGAGGCTCGCGTTCTCCCTTCAGGTACTTCGATACCGCGCTCTCAGTTGCCCCCACCTTCTCGGCAAGCTGACGCTGCGTCATTCCCTGCTTGCTGAGAAGGGCCCTAATCCTCTCTCCAAGACCGTTGTCTGCCATCACTCCTCCTTCTCTGTGACAGCCGCATGCTGTCCAAGTCGATAATACAGCTTGACGATACGGCAAGTCAACAGCCGTCAGATTCTGTATGAGTAACTAGGGCTGTGAGTACCAAATGAGTACCAAAGCGGAAGAAACGAGGGAGACGCTAGCGCATGGCGTGGACGCAACGGCGTGACGTCATATCTGAGCGCTCCTCATCCACGCCCACGCTCATAGAGTGGGAATAAACCAACTGCTTAGTATTTCTAGTAACCCCAAAATATTATAGGGGTTATATGATAAACTATGCAGCATGAAGTTCACTCGGTACATAGCGACGCACCACGCCTTCACCACCTCCGACCTCATGGCGGCGATGGACTCCCCGGCCTCTGCCGAGGAGCAGCTCCGCCTTGCGGTGAGGTCCGGCGCGGTCGAGCGCGTGAGACGGGGGCTCCTTGTCTCCAACTACGGGCGTTACGAAGACGCCCCGATTGACCCCGCCGCGGTGGTGATGGCGGCAGACCCGGAGGCGGTCCTCTCGTACCACAGCGCACTCGAGGCCCACGGCGTGGCCCACAACGTGGGTTTCGTCTGCCTCTTTCGCTCCGACGTCGTGAGGTCGCCCTTCTCGTTCAGGGGGGTTGGCTACGAGCCGTGCGGCTCCGTGGCTGACGCGAGGTCGAGGATGCTGCGGACCGATTCCAGCCACAGGAGGGTCACCACGAAGGAGCAGACCCTCGTCGACTGCCTCGACAGGCCCTCGCTGGCGGGCGGCGCCGAGGAGGCGGTGCGTGGCGTCACCGCGTTCGCCTACCTTGATATCGACGAGCTGCTCGGCTCCCTTAACCGCTCATCGGCGTCCACGGTCTCACGAGTCGGATGGCTGCTCGAGGAGAAAGCAGAAGACTGGCACGTGGGAGAGGAGCTACTCTCCCGGCTAGAGTCGCGGCTCGGTAAGGGACCGTATAGGCTCGGACGCCCCCATACCGACAGGTGTGGCTGGTCTTCCCGCTGGCGGCTCCTGCTACCCGAGGGCAACGAGGAGGTGGAGACGTGGATAACGCGCTCGTGAGGGAGTTCCCTCCCCAGACGCTTGACAAGGTGGAGAGGCTGCTCGACCTGCTCGAGGAGCTGGGGGAGCACCCACGTCTCCGTGGCAGGCTCGCCCTCCATGGGGGTACGGCGATCAACCTGTTCCTACTGGACGTCCCACGCCTTTCTGTGGATCGACATCTCGTACGTGGGAGCCCTCGGCAGGGAGGAGATGCTCTCCGAAAGGCCCGTCATCGAGAAGTCCATCGTGGAGGTCGCCAAATCGCAAGGGTACTCGGTCTCGGGTGGCAAGGGTGGCCATGCGGGGAGGACGTTCCTGCTCGGTTACCGCTCTCCCTGGGGTGCCGACCACGTGAAGATTGACTGCATTTACCTGAACCGCTCCCCGCTGTTGCCGGTCGTCCCCAGGCAATCCGTCCTTCGCCCGGGACTGAGGGTCTCCATGTTCGAAGACGAGGAGCTCATCGGCGGGAAGGTGAAGGCCTTCTTTGACCGCGTGAAGGTGCGGGACCTGTATGACATTGCAAACCTTGGGAGGCTCGTCGAGCGCATGCCGGAGGAGGAGATGGCCCTCGCCCATGCGGTCGTGCTCTACTATGCCTCGCTCTCTGCATCGTTCCCGCATGGGTTTGACTCCCGGCCCCAGCGATTCGAGGGGCTTCACGGCGACTTGGAAGAGCAGCTGTTTCCGATGCTGAGGAGGAACGTGGAGGCCCCCTCTCTTGAGGAGCTCCTCGTGGCTGCCCGCGAGTTCGTTGAGCGCCATGTCTTACCCCGCAGCGATGCGGAGTGCGAGTACCTCGAGAGGTTTGCCGTAGGAGACTTCGCGCCAAGCCTGCTCTTCGGGGACGAGGCAATGGTTGAGGCGGCGCTTTCGAGTCCCGAGGCTCAGTGGAAGCTGCAAAATCTCAAGAGGATGCCGCACTAGGACGCTCTTGTGACGTTGCAACTCACAAACCGCCTGCGCATCCGAGAATGACCGCTCCCTGTGAGTACCAAATGAGTATCAAAGCAGGTGATACGAGGGAGACGCCAGCGCATGGCGGAGACGTCGCGAGAAGATGTGCACGCCAATTCATCTCATCCACGCCCACACTCATAGAGTGGGAATAAGAAAATCTGGAGTATAACTCCATAATTTACAAAACACCAGTTGCATGCTACTATCCTTCTACAGACAGTCGGAAGGAATCGCATGTATATCACCCGAGAGATAGAGCGGGCGCTGTTCTCCAGGATGAGCCAGCGCAAGGTCGTCCTCGTCACGGGAGCAAGGCAGGTTGGCAAGACCACGCTCCTCAGGGAGTGCCTTCCCGATGGGTACTCCTACGTCACGCTCGATGACTACAGCGCAAGGAGCCTCGCGGCGAGGGACCCCATGTCGTTCTTCACGGTCTACGGCTATCCTGCCGCAGTGGACGAGGTGCAGCTTGTGCCTGAACTCTTCCGGCAGGTCAAGTACATTGTTGACCAGACGGAAGAGCGAGGCATGGTCGTCCTTACGGGCTCGCAGACCTACCAGCTGATGCAAGGCGTGAGCGAGTCGCTTGCGGGAAGGGTAGGTATCCTGGAGATGTCTGGGCTCTCGCTGAGGGAACTATCGGGGAATCTGGGGAGGGGGGCGTTCGTCCCGTCTTCCTTGGCCGGTACGCCTCGTGCTCCCCGACCGGAGGGCTTCGACCTTTGGTCCCACATCCAGCGGGGAAACATGCCCGCCCTGCAGGACCCCACCGTCGAGTGGGACGCCTTCTATGCGGACTACGTCCGCGCCTACATCGAGCGCGATGTTCGCCAGCTCGTCAACCTCAGGGACGAGCTCAAGTTCCGGGACTTCCTCGTCGCGTGCGCGGCGCGCACGGCCCAGCTCTTCAACGCGACCGACGTGGCCTCGACGGTGGGGGTCGACGTCAAGACCGCCCAGAGCTGGCTCTCCGTTCTCGAGGCGTCTGGCATAGCCCGGCTCGTGCGGCCGTTCTGGTCGAATCCGAGCAAGCGGCTCGCGAAGACCCCCAAGCTCTTCTTCATGGACACTGGGCTTGTGTGCCATCTCGTGGGGTGGACGAGTCCCCAGACCGCCTCTCGCGGGGCGATGGCCGGCCACCTCTTTGAGACCTTCGTGGTGGGTGAGGTGCTGCGCTCGTACATGAACGCGGGCAAGGAACTAAGGGACGTATGGTTCTACCGCGACTCGAGGAAGCGCGAGATCGACCTCGTCATCCAGGAGGGGCGGGTGCTCCACCCCGTCGAGATCAAGGCGGCCGCCGCCCCTGGGACTGAGGCTATGGCCAACTTCTCGGCGCTCAAGGCACTGAACGACTATGAGGTAGGCACTGGTGCGGTCGTCTGTTCTACGGACAGGCCGTATCCCCTCGGCGAGGATGTCATCGCCCTCTCGCCCTGGGAGATTTGAGGGCAACAATGAGCGTAAGTACAATCGAGGGGAAGACCTGGACAACCTATAAGACTGAGGACTTCTTTGCCGCCATCGCAGTTTTCGGCGACGAGCTCGACTATGTCAAGTTCATTGGGCTGTACAACGAGGACGACCTCGTCGAGCTGCAGCTTGACCCTGACGCGATGTCGATGTCGCAGGTTACCCTGACGAACTGCCGTCACTTCGACAACCGTGCTGAGGCGATGCCCGTTCCGGATGCGGAGGAGGGCATCGTGGTGGTCGACATGCCCAAGCACGTCGACTGTGCGGACCTCCGGGTTATCGTCTTTGACGATGGCCTGACGATCCGAGTCGTCGACAAGCTGCCAATCGGCTATGTGCGAATGGGCGATATCTTGTTCGGGGTGTCTGCCGATGACGACCTGACGTCCATCCTCTTGACAGGCATGTCTCCGGAAGAGGTGTCCCACGCCAGGGCTGAGCTGTCTGGCGATGACTACGATGACGTGTGGACGCCTGCTGAGAACTGGCGACATATCTGTACTCCGGCGATTGACGGGCCTCTCGCCATGAGCGTAAGGCCCGTTGCTCGCGAGCCTGTAAACCAGCAGCGCAAATATGAGTAGCCGTTTGATGTGAGTACCAAATGAGTACCAGCTGAGGCGAAACGTCGTGCTAATAGATGCAAGGTGTAGACGTGAGTGCTCCACGGCACACGAGAACGCACCCCATCCGCGCCTACACTCATAGAGTGGGAATAGCCCGGCATCGGTATCGTGAGGTTCTCTCTGACGGTGCATCTGGTGGCTTCTGGTCCACTCGATGCGTTGTCTTGCGTTTGTGGACCCGCAATCCAGCGAAGAGGGTGTTAGCTCGCATCGCCGAGGGTGAGGCTCGTTTGCGCATTCGAAGGGTTCTGCTATGAATCTGCGCCTACATATCCAATCAAATACGCGATGATGCGCTGACGACCAATACCGACGAAGTCGTACTTGCAGAGTCGCTCCGCAGGCGCGAACCCATTCCGTTGGCACCCGAATGACAACCGCGAAGGCAATCGAGCCAAACGAGGACGAGGCGCTGCGTCTGCTTCGCATGCGCGGAAGGTTCATGGGGCTCGACGAGCTGGGAGGCGATCCCGAGGATGTCATGCGAGTCGAGGAAGAGGTCCTGTGTGATGAGCGGTCACGGGCACTCTACCGCTGCATGGACAGGGTCAACCCGGACTACCGCGAGGCGCTCTATCTGGTCTATATCGAGGGCATGAGCTACGACGAGGCGGGTGCGGTTATGCACAGAACGCGCAAGCAGGTCGGCAACCTGGTGCGGCGCGGTAAACAAGCCATGCGGTCGCTGCTGGCCGAGGAGGGCGTGACGGATGAAGGCGACTGACGAGCGTATGAGGGACGTCCTGGCTCGTGCGCATGCGCGAGAAGCGGCGTCGCGCCGTAGGCGGCAGCGTTCTGTTGCAATAGGCGGCGGGGTCCTGAGCGTCGTTATCTTGGTGGCCGTCGGTGTCGGTATAGCCTCGATGGCCGGGCCTACTGCGTCCCCCTCTGCCAGCGCTACGCTCGGTCTCATGGGTAGCGTATTTGCCGACAGCTCGGCTCTCGGCTATGTCGTGACGGGTCTGCTGGGCCTGGTCCTCGGCAACACAAGGCGGAGGTCGAGCAGGAGATGCGCGACAACACGTACGACTATCAGGCGGACAGGCTCGAGTTCGTGAAGAATCCCGTCATCGCCGAGTTCCTCGGCTTCTCCTCCGATGCGAGTGTGCGCGAGTCCAAGCTGGAAGGGGCCATCATCGCGAACCTGCAGCAGTTCCTCCTCGAGCTGGGCAAGGGATACGCGTTCGTGGCGCGCCAGCAGCACATCCGCACGGACGCGGGCGACTTCTTCATTGACCTGGTGTTCTACAACATCATCCTCAAGTGCTACGTGCTCATCGACCTCAAGGTGGGACAGATAGCCCACCAAGACGTGGGCCAGATGGACATGTGCGTGCGCATGTACGACGAGCTGAGGCGAGGGTAGGACGACAACCCCACGCTGGGCATCGTGCTGTGCTCGGAGACGATGTGTAGTTCGCACCCGTCGACCACGCCGCCCCCATGTCCGTTCCGCATGGGAGGATACTATGGCACCAGTGCCGGATACCGAACGTCAATGACGCTTACGGAGGAATCGATTGGTCGAACTCAAACCCATCACCGAAGACAACTTCATCGACGCATTCAACCTCAGGCTTGCGCCGGGGCAGGAGGAGTGGGTTTCCCACCCCATACGTAGCCTTGCGCAGGCGTACGTCTACCGCGACCAGTGCCAGCCGTTTGGCATCTACGCCGATGGGAGGATGGTCGGCTACGTCATGGTTGTCTACGACTACGACATTCCCGAATACGACATCTGGCACATGGTGATAGACGAGGCCGAGCAGGGGCGCGGGTACGGCAGCGAGGCCCTCGACCGGGTCATCGAGTTCATCAGGACGAGGCCGTTCGGCGATTCGCCCCGCGTCGCGCTCACGTGCCACAAGGACAACTCTGTTGCGCTGGGCCTCTACGAGAAGAAGGGCTTCGCGGCAACGGGGGCTGTCTACGACGACGAGGTCGAGCTCGCCATGACGGCTGGTTAACGGTTAACGGGGGACGGCAAGGCAAAAAGGCGCTGGCTGCGCCGCAGAACCTCTACCAGACAAAGGGGACAAGCCGCCATCGCATGTTGCCTCGATACTCCGAATAGCCCGGCAGCCCGTTCGCCAGCATCTCGTCTTCGAGGGCCGTGCGCACCACGATTACGAGCGCGACCGCACCCGACACCAGAGTCACCCACACGGTCGGGAATACCATGACCACGGAGACGCACCACATGATGATGGCGGAGTACATGGGATGGCGCACGAAGGCGTAGGGACCGGTGCTGCACACGCGCTGCCCGCGCTCCTCCTGCACCCGGGAGACGGCCTCGGCATAGCGGTTCTCGGAAAGGGCCCAGGCCGTGAGCATGGATGAGAGCAGGTATATGACAGCGCCGAGAACGGCGACGACGTCTATGGGAAGCGACGGGTCGCACGTCCGCCCCGCGACCCAGTACACCACGAAGTAGGCAAGCAGCTAGAACACCGCAAGAAGGACCTTGTCCCAGACGGGCGTCACGTCCTTGGTGTCGGCGATGGAAAGTCGGGCTGCCATAGTGTCGGGTGCCGCGCGGTAGAGCCAGACGACCGTGCCAATTGCGGCGAAGTAGACGGCAAGCCAGAGCGCACCCCTTGGCCCCAAGACCCAGCCCGATCCGAGTAGAAAGAGGAGCAGACCAAGCGCGCGTTCGACAAAGAGCCGCGCAAGATATGCGGCCATTCCGTTGCTTCCCATTGCGTTCCTCCTGTCATCCCGCGCGTCTACTCATTGTGCGTCTAGCGCACGACATCGATGTCGGCGTCGGACACCTTGGTAAGGTAGAAGCCCATTTCGTAGGAAAGCAAGGTCGCATATCGCTCGGTGGTGCCGTACTTCGACGTATACAGAACGATTCCTCGCATGGCTGCCCCAAATCCTCGTGCGTCGCCGCGGTCCCTTTCGGCGTCAGTCGTTGCTCGCATTATCCCACTGGCATACTGCGCGGCACACTCTGCGCCGGCGCAGTGGTAGTCCTTGTACAGGCATGTGACCGTAACGGGCGTTCAATCCTTCTGGCCTCATGCTTGTGGGAGCGGTAGAGCGTCTTGGCAGGGTGAGAGTGGCGTCACGTGCGGTCGCATTGGCAGCAAGAAGCAATGTCATGCATGGCAACCAAGTGGTATGATTTGTATAACTAGTAATACCGATGAAAGAGAAGCCATGGCTGCGCCTGAGGGCAAGGGAGCTTGGACGGCGACGGTCGGCGCCAAGGGGCAGATCGTCATACCAAAAGAGGCGAGGGATATGTTTGGCATCAAGCCGGGGGACACGCTCGTCATCCTAGGGGACGCCGAGCGTGGCCTTGCCATTCCGCCCAAGGAGCAGTTCAACGAATGGATCAGCGCTGTGTTCGGTGGAGACCAGCAATGAGGGCGCTCTGGTTCTGCATTCCTGCCTACGGCCATACCAATCCCACCATCGAGGTTGTGCGTGAGCTGGTGCAGCGCGGTCACGAGGTGCGCTACTACTCGTTTGAGGAGTTCCGCGAGAAGATCGAGGGCGCTGGCGCCGAGTTTGTGGCCTGCGAGACCTTCCTGCCGCCCGTAGACGCGAAGGCCGAGCGGAGGCTGCGCAAGGTGTCCACCACCGAGATGAGCGTGCAGTCCTTCCGCACGGTCGCAAACCTCGATCCGCTCGTCTCGGCAGACGTCGCGTCCTGGTGCCCCGACGTGGTGGTGACCGACTCGGCATGCTTTTGGGGTAAGCTGGCTGCTGCCAAGCACGGTCTGCCTTGGGTGTGCTCCACCACGACCTTCGCATTCAACGAGCACTCGTCAAAGTACATGAGCCACAGCGCTTTGGAGCTGGCTGACTTGGTCTTGGGTTTGCCGCGCCTCAATAGCGAGATCCGCAAGCTGCGGCCGTTGGGGTACGACATAAAGAGTGCCCTCGACATCGTGCGCAACAAGCCCGATGACAACACCATCGTCTACACTTCGCGGGCGTTCCAACCGTGCTCCGAGACGTTTGATGAGGAGCATTACCGCTTTGTGGGACCGTCAGTGCGTGACGTGGCTCCCAAGGAGAAGGTCGGCCGACCGCTCGTGTACGCTTCGCTGGGTACGGTGATCAACGATCACCCGGCCTTTTATCGCACGCTCATCGAG
>JAGAWD010000279.1 GCA_017941585.1 Olsenella sp.
GGCTCGCTCCGTGCGCCATCGCTATGTCGGTTATCGTCGGCTCCCGCAGGAGCTCGGCGCTGCCGTGCCCGAGGGGGAACCACGCCTCCATGGCGATGCCGCGCGACGCGAGCCACCGCCGGAAGCCCTCTCGCTGGGCGAAGGGGTGCGACTCGCAGGTGACCACCTGTGGCGCCACCGTAGCGTACGACAGGACCTCCTCGACCTGCCCGCGCGAGAAGTTGGAGAGCCCCAGCGCGCGGACCTTGCCTGCTGCGTACGCCTCCTCCATCGCCTCCCACGCTGTACGCACCTCTCCCACGGGCTGGTGCAGGTAGAGCAGGTCCACGTGGTCCGTGGCGAGGCGCTCGAGCGTGGCGTCGATGGCCTCGGCGGCGACCGG
This sequence comes from Olsenella sp., assembly GCA_017941585.1. Lineage (GTDB taxonomy): Bacteria > Actinomycetota > Coriobacteriia > Coriobacteriales > Atopobiaceae > Olsenella_J. The sequence goes on from JAGAWD010000279.1 coordinate 383, forward strand.
GTATTCTGTGGGCCAGAGCTTGGTGGAGAGGAACACGTCGTCGCGCGGAACGCCTGACGCGGACATCCCGCCCGCCACCGCGCGCTCGTTGAGGTAGGAGTTTGCGGTGTCCACGCGGCGGTAGCCCGCCGTGAGGGCCGCCCAGACCGCCGCCTCGGCCAGCGTGGGCCCCATCTGGAAGGTCCCGAGCCCGAGCAGGGGCATCTCGACGCCGTTGGATAGTGTCACGTTGCTCATCTTTCCTCCTCCTGGCCGTGGCACGCCGGGTGCCACCAGGCGTGCCACGCGGCCAGCATGCGACTACTTGCTCGCGCCGCCGAACACGGGGCCGTTGGCCACCTTGTCGAGCATGGCGTCGATGGCGTGGACCTCGTCGGCGGTCAGCTCCACCCTGCAGCTGTCGAAGTTCTCCCTGAGGTACTTGGGGTCGGTAGAGCCGGGGATGGGCACGATGTCGCACTCGGGGCGGCTCTCCATCCACGCGAGCGACATCTGGGCCATGGTCGCGCCCCTCTCCTCCGCCAACCTGCCCACGTAGGCGAGCAGCTCCTCGTTTGCCTTGATGCCCTCCTCGGTGAACTGCGGCATCATGGCGCGGAAGTCGCCCTTGTCGAGGCTGTAGCTCGCCGCCTTGGTGTAGGCGCCGGTCAGGAAGCCATTTGCCATGGGGCTGAACGCCACGAAGGTCACGCCGAGCTCGCGGCAGGCGCCGAAGATGCGCGCCTCGTCGCGGGCCATCATGGAGTAGCGCAGCTGCACGGCCGAGACGGGAAGGACGGCGTGGGCGCGACGCAGCGTGTCCTCGTCGCACTGCGAGATGCCCCAGGCGAGGATCTTGCCTGCGGCCTTGAGCTCGGCCATGGTCTCCGCGACCGTCTCGATGGGGGTCGCGGGGTCGATGGTGTGCAGGTAGTAGAGGTCCACGTGGTCGGTGCGCAGGCGCGTGAGGCTCTCGTCGATGGACCTCCTGATGGTCTCCGGGCGCGCGTCGGGCGTGCGCTCGCCGTCGATGATCGAGATGCCGCACTTGGTGGCGATCACGACCTCGTCGCGGACGGGCTCCAGCGCCAGGCCCACCACGTCCTCGTTGTGGGCGGTGGTGCCGTCGGCCCTGACGCCGGTGTAGCGCTGCGCGGTGTCGAAGAGGGTGTAGCCCATCTCGTGCGCCTCGCGGATGAGGCGGGCAGCCTCCATCTCGTCCATGGGCTCGCCGTAGGCGTGGGTGAAGCCCATGCAGCCCAGGCCGACGGGGCTGATCCGGATGTCGGTGTTGCCGAGGGTGACGCTCTTCATGGTA
>JAGAWD010000280.1 GCA_017941585.1 Olsenella sp.
CATGGGCGGCATGGGCGGCGGCCAGATGTCGGGCGGCATGGGCCGCGGATCGAGGCAGGTGTCGGGTGACGCCAGCTCGAGTGTGACCGGCGGTGGTTCTGGCTTCACGGGTGGTGCGGGCTCCTCAGGATCCGTCTCGTCTGCTGAGGCGTACTCGGCATAGCCGGTTGAACGCGCTTTACGCTGATGAGTGAGCCCCTGACGATTTGCGCCAGGGGCTCACTTTCGACTGTACACTCGGCGACATATCGCACCGAGTGCGCACTTGCGACTGTACACTCGGCGACGTTTCCCACCGAGTGCGCACTCCCGACTGTACACTCGGCGACATATCGCACCGAGTGCGCACTGGCTGCTGTACACTCGGCGACGTTTCGCACCGAGTGCGCGCTGGCTGCTGTACACTCGGCGACGTTTCGCACCGAGTGCGCACTCTGGATGTCTTTCTCTAAGTCGGAATAAGCGTCGCCCATGTCCATCTGGCTCTCAGCGCTCTGCCTTTGACTCCCCCGACTCTTCCCAAGATTTCGATTCTGTTTTGAGAGGGTGTCCCGTCTGAATCGAGGGGCGCGGCGGCGACGCGCGAGCGTCCTAGCCGCGCTATTTTTGGGTGGAACGTTCCTTTCCCAAGGGGGGTTGTCCGCATGAGCGAAGGCCAGAGCGCGAGCACGATCAGGGCACGCAAAGCCGCCGGGCGCAGACTCGCCTGGATTGACGACGACAAGGAGCCCGTATCGGTCACGCGCGAACGTCCGCAGACCTGGCTAGAGGAGCTGGGGGAGCGAAACGAGCACGGTGTCGAGCCGGACGACCTCAACCTCGTGCCGCGCCACACGCCGGAGGCCGAGGAGGAGTCGGAGCGCAGGGAGGGCTGGATCTAGCCCTCCCTTCGGTGACCCAGCCGACCCTGCCGGTCCTGCCAATCCTGTCGAAGTTGGGCACGCCAGTCTCCGCCGAGCTGCCAGGCGATTGTCACCGAGCTTTCTACGCGAGGATCTCGCCGGCGATACGGGCCGTCTCCATCGCGTCCTTAGCGTAATAGTCTGCACCGACCATCTGCGCATACTCGGGCGTGAGCACGGCCCCGCCGACGATGACCTTGCACCACGGGGCCCGCTCGCGCAGAAGCTCGATGGTCTCGGCCATGGCGGGCACGGTCGCCGTCATGAGCGCGGAGAGGCCGGCCACCCTGACGTGCTGGCTCACCACGGCGTCGCAGAACTCCTGCGGGTCGGTGTCGCGCCCTAGGTCGAGCACCTCGAACCCGTAGTTCTCGAGAAGCATCTTGACGATGTTCTTGCCAATGTCGTGGATGTCGCCCTTCACGGTGCAGATCGCGACCTTGCCCTTCGACGCGCCCCCGGAGCCAGTGCCTCCGCCGGCCGCCTTGATGGTGTCGAATCCGGCCTTTGCGGCCTCTGCCGACGCCATGAGCTGCGGGAGGAAGAACGCGCCCCGCTCGAAGCGCAGGCCCACCTCGTCGAGGGCGGGTATCAGCACCTCGTTGATGGCGAAGAGGCTGTCGTGCTCGGCAAGCACCGCGCGCATCGCTTCGGGCATCGGTCCCTTTCGACCCGATAGCACGAGATCGCGAGCTGTCGAGGCGGCGTCGGGTGCGCCGGCCGCGTCGGGCATGGCAGGCGTGCCGTGCGCGTCGGGAGTGTCATTGGGATAAGAGCCGCCGTTCTGGGTTGCCGGCCCCGCGGCAAGCGCGGTCGGCGTCCCGCTCGCGGCCCCTGGGGCCGCGGCCGCGTAGGCGTCCGCGCGTCCCGCGTAGTCGGCGACATAGCGCTGCGCGCTCTTATCCTCCCCTGAAAGCACGCGCCACGAGTTGACCACGTCCATCATGCGTTGCTGCAGCGGGTTGATGATGCAGAGGTCGAGCCCGGCGGCGAGGGCGGCCGCGAGGAAGGTGGCGTTCATGAGCGGGCGCATCGGCAGGCCGAAGCTCACGTTGGACACGCCGAGCACGCAGCGTACGCCCGGCAGCTCGCGCTTGACGAGCGCGATGGCGTCGAGGATGGCGCGCGGCGCCGTCTGGTCGGTCGAGGCAGCCATGCAGAGGCAGTCGATTATGACGTCCTGTCGAGGGATGCCGGCGGCGTCGGTTGCGGCGACGATCCGCCGCGCGATGGCGAGCCGTCCCTCGGCCGTCTTGGGGATGCCCCGCTCGTCGAGGGTGAGGCCCACGAGCGCGCAGCCGTAGTGCGCGGCGATGGGGACGATGGCGTCGAGCGAGTCGCGCCTGCCGTTCGTGGAGTTGATGATCGGCTTGCCGGGGTAGCTGCGCACGGCGGCCTCGATCGTCTCGGGTACGGCGGAGTCGACCTGCAGCGGTAGGGTCGTCACGCCCTGGAGGTCGGCCATGAGGCGCCTGAGCGTGGCGCGCTCGTCTATCTCGGGCAGGCCGGCGTTGACGTCGAGTATCTGGGCGCCCGCGCGCTCCTGCTCGATCGCCTCGGACATCACGTAGTCGTAGTTTCCCGACCTGAGGGCCTCCTTCAGCCTCCTCTTGCCCGTGGGGTTGATTCGCTCGCCGATGACGCCGACGTGGCCCGCCGGCAGGCTCACCAGCTGCTGCGAGCTGGCGACCGCGAAGTCCGACGACACCTCGCGCGGCGCGGGCCTGCGTGCGTCGAGAAGCGCGCGCTCGCCCGCGGTGTACTCGGGCGAGGTGCCGCAGCAGCCGCCGACGATGGTGACGCCCGCGTCGACCATCTCGGCCACGGCCCGGCAGAACTCCGGGGCCTTGACGTCGTAGACGGTCACTCCGTCCTCCACGCGGGGCAGCCCCGCGTTCGCCTGCGCCATGACGGGGCAGCTCGCCCAGGGCAGCATGCGCCTCACCAGCGGGGCGACGTCTTGCGGCCCGAGTGAGCAGTTGATGCCGACGGCGTCGGCGCCCGCGGCCGAGAGCGTGGCGGCGGCGACCTCGGGGGTGGTCCCGAGGAAGGTGCGGCCGTCCTCGTCGAAGGTCATCGTGACGAAGACGGGGAGGTCGGAGTTCTCCCTCGCGGCGAGAAGCGCGGCCTTTGCCTCGGCGAGGTCGGCCATGGTCTCGATGACGATGAGGTCCGCCCCCGCGGCGTCCGCGGCTCGCACCTGCTCGGCAAAGAGGTCGTACGCGTCGTCGAACGAGAGGGTGCCCATCGGCTCGAGCAGCGCCCCCGTCGGGCCGATGTCCGCGGCGACGTAGCGCGCGCCCGACGCCCGCGCGCACCCCACGGCGGCGGAGAAGACCTCCTCCACCGTGGCCGCGCCCGCCAGCTTGGGTGCGCTCGCGCCAAAGGTGTTGGTTGTCACGACTTCCGCCCCCGCCGCGACGTATGCCGCATGGATCTCGGTGATCTCACGAGGGTTGGTGAGGCAGAGCAGCTCCGGAAGCTCGCCCGCGGCGAGTCCGCGCGCCTGGAGCTGCGTCCCCATCGCGCCGTCGAAGAGCAGGAACTCACTCCCGGCCAGCACGCG
>JAGAWD010000281.1 GCA_017941585.1 Olsenella sp.
AGCCGAGGTGGCCGCGTTGCCAGCGGAGGTCTGCGCGTTGGTCGCTGCGGTCGCTGCGGTGCTCGCGCTTCCCTGCGCGTTCGTGGCCGCGGTTGCTGCCGTTGACGCGCTGCCCTCGGCGTTGGTCGCTGCCGTGGCCGCGTCCTCGGCGCTCTGCTCGGCGTTGGTGGCGGCTGTCGCGGCTCGGTTCGCGTCCCTCTCCGCCGCGTCGGCCGCGGCCTTCGCGCGGGAGGACTCTATGAGCGCCTGCTCGGCCTTCTGGTCGACGGGCCTGATCGCCGCGCCGACGTAGGACGTGCCCACCGAGGGCGAGGACGAGCTGCCCAAGACCCACAGCCTGCCGCCCTCGACCCTCACGCGCACGGTCTGGCCGACCCCGAGCGCAGAGACGGATCCGCCGTTGACGGGTGCCTCCACGTCGGAGCCCGCTATGGACACCCACGCGACGCCCTCGCCGTCCACCTTGGTCACGGTGGCGTCGGCCTCGCGCGTGCGCTCGGTCGGCGTCGTCGACATGACCTCGCCGAATGCCCACACGGTGCTCGGCTCTAGCGCTGCCATGAGCGCACCTCCCTGTATGCCTGCTCGGAGACCTTGATGCCGTGCCCGCATTCGAGCGACTGCCGCTCCACTACGAGGTCGCCGTCGAGGGCGATGGACGGGAGCGTGCCGCGCACGACGGAGTAGCACGTGACGCCGGGCCACCACTCGCGCACGTAGGAGCGCACGTCGTGGACGGTGGAGCGCTCCTCAAGCATGCGCTCGGCGTAGCCCTGCAGGTCCTCGCCGTCCACCAGCATGGGGGACGAGTCGTAGGCGTCGCTCTCGTAGCCGCGCGTGGTGATGGACGTGGGGCTCGCAGGGTCGCGGTTGACCGCCACCGCCACGACCGAGCCGTCGGTGGCCCAGTAGCGGTTCGGCACCTCGGACCAGTCGAGCTCGTGGTGGACGCCGGGGACGATCAGCCTCGCGCCAACGTCGTCCAGCACGAGGGCAGGGCTTGTCGGGCGCGGCCTCACGTGGACCGTGCCGTCGCCGTCTATCTGCAGGCACCAGCCGCCCGCGTCGAGCACAAGCCACACGGCGTCGAGCACGGAGCTGCCCAAATCAATCACGTAGTGCTCGGTGAGGGTGAAGCTCCCCTCGGCCACCACGGGCGCGGCGAGGCACCCCTCAAGCATCTCGCGGCACCACGCAACGCAGTCGTAGCCGCGCGGCACGTACTCGCCGCGGGGCAGCACCTTGCGCGACGCGGGCCAGAGCACGGAGCGCCCGTCCAGCGAGAGGCGGTCGACGCCCCTGTCCACGTCGCCCGATGAGCACGAGCACAAAAGCGTGCAGACGTCCACGCGCTCCGTCTCGCCGCCCTGCTCGGCCACCATCGCGAGGCGCACGTAGCGCTCGCCGAAGCCATCGTCCACGGGGGCGTCGAGCTCGATGGTGCCGCTCTCGACGAGCGCGGCCTCTGAGGACACGTCGCGCTCCACGGAGGCCGAGACGACGCCCGAGAGCGCCTCGCCGTCGGCCCACGTGGGCACGTTCACCGCGTACGCGGCCCACCTCGCGGAGTAGCCGCGGGTCCAGTCGATCATGGCAGTCCAATCTCGTAGGCGCCCGAAGGCGAGACCTCGGTCACGTCGAGCGCGACCGCGATGGCCGAGCTGGCGTGGCCCTCGGAGAGGTCGGTGACCTGCACGTCGGCCTCGAAGGCGCAGCCGTTGGGCAGGCGCACGAAGCACGGCCCCACGTGCTGCGCGAGCATGCGCACCCTGCGGGCGACCTCGGCGTCGGCGA
>JAGAWD010000282.1 GCA_017941585.1 Olsenella sp.
CTGCTGCGCCGGAGCGACGAACGGTTAGCTTCGGAGGGGGTTGGGGCGGGAGCCCGCTTCCCTTCCCGGCTTTTCCGAGTACGTTAATCAAACCCCCAGGTCATCCGCCTCATACCAGAAGGATGAAATGCATAACTGCATACCCATGTAGCGATAGCCGTACCTTCTCATCATGGTTCACTATGCTCAGTCTTTTGAGGGGGAGGCTCCAATTTCTCATCGGCGCAGGAAGGCGCTCACGGCACCCTCTCAATCTTGCGGGGCAGATACCCGCAAGTCTCGAGACTGAGACGAGAGAGGAGTTGCGATGGCAGAGACTACTATTGAGGCCAAAGACCGCGACGACATCGGTGCGACTAAGGAGGAAAACCAATTTAACTTCGGCGCCGGCGAGGCGCATGAGGTTGACCCCCGCTGGAAGCACCCGGGCGAGTGGCAGTACATGGAAGACGGGATGCTCGTGACCCGTACGTCCGTGTGGTCCGCTCCTGGTTGTCACGAGGGTTGCGGCGTACTGGTGTACTCCGACCCCGAGACGGGCAAGTTCATCAAGTGCGAAGGCGACCCGGACGATCCGTACAACCGCGGCGCTCTGTGCCCCCGTTGCCTGGCTTTCAAGCAAGTTGAGTTCCATCCGGACCGTATTCTTTACCCCATGAAGCGCGCTGGCGAGCGCGGCGAGAACAAGTGGGAGCGCATCACGTGGGACGAGGCCCTCGAGACGTGCTACAAGGAGTTCCGTCGCATCGCGATGACCTACGGCGGCGACTCGATCCACTGCCTGCGCGGCACCGCCCGTGACAACCAGTGGCAGGTCGGCCGTATGGCCAACACCTTCGGAAGCCCCAACGAGTACGGCTTCCTGTCCGGCACGGCATGCTACCTGCCGCGCCTGTCGCTGATGATCATGACCTATGGCGGCATGCTCATCGCCGACTTCTCGCAGTTCTCCGCACTGCGTTACGACGACCCCGAGTGGACGTGCCCCGAGTGCACGATCGTCTGGGGCTGCAACCCCACCATCTCCAACCCCGACTTCTTCATGGGCCACTGGGTAACCGACGCCATGAAGCTCGGCTGCAAGCTGATCTCCGTCGAGCCGCGCGTCACGTGGCTTGCCGCTCATGCTGACATTCACCTGCAGCTGCGCCCCGGCACCGATACCGCCCTCGCCCTCGGCATGATCAAGGTTATCGTCGACGAAGACCTCTACGACCACGACTTCATCGAGAAGTGGACGTTCGGTTTTGACGAGCTGGCCGAGCGTGCCCGCGAGCTCTCCCTCGACGAGGTCGAGAAGATGACGTGGGTCCCGAAGGAGAAGATCATTGAGGCCGCCCGTCTGTTCGCCAACTCGCACCCGGCAAACGTCGTGTGGGGCCTGGCTGTCGACATGCAGTCGCAGGGCACCCCGTGCGCCCAGGCCATCGCTGCTCTCTGGACCATCACCGGCAACCTCGACGTGCCTGGCGGCATGTGCTACACCGCTGCTCCGATGGGCGTCGACCAGCCGTCCGCTGGCGCGTGGGGCATTTACGACCTCATCGACGAAGAGACCCAGAAGAAGCGCGTCGGCTGGCGTGAGTACCCGATGTACCGCTACGGCCTGACCCAGGCCATGCCCGACATGTGCCTCGAGGAAATGGAAGCCGGCAACGTCAAGGGCGTCTGGATCCAGACCTCCAACGGCATCGCCTGCATGAGCTGCGAGGTCGACCGCTGGTACAAGGCCATGAAGAAGCCTGAGTTCATCGCCGCGTGCGATATCTTCATGAACCCGACCATCCAGAGCTCCGCCGACATCGTCATGCCGGTCCAGACCTGGGCTGAGAAGCACTCCGTGCGCGCTCACTACTACTTCCTGTCCGCCATCACCGGTGGCTGCTCCGCCGAGGGCGAAGCCAAGTCCGACTGCGAGATCAACCGCGAGCTCGCCCAGTACTTCGACAACGACGTCGAGTTCAACGAGGCCATCAACCGCCCCGAGGGCAAGCAGCACACCTGGCCGTGGGAGACCGAGGACGAGGTC
>JAGAWD010000283.1 GCA_017941585.1 Olsenella sp.
ACAAGGCCTTCGACTGGGCGGACGAGATAAGCCTCAACCTCGTGCTGGTGCTGGACATAGCACCCGGCTCAACAAGCGATCAGACGTCCCTCGTTCGCAACCATGACGACTTCTCCCACTACCGCGACGACATGGTCGCCGTTCTCGGCATGCTCGCGAAGCGCTATGCCACCCGCGCGTCCTTTGCGGGCATCGAGGTGGCGGACTCTCCCGTCGCTCAGGTGAGGCATGGCCTCACGCTCACCGATGGCGTCCCGATCCACAGGCTCCGGAACTACTACCGCGATGCCTATGACGCCATCCGTCGCGAGGCGGGAGACGACGTCAGGGTCATCATTCCCGATGCCGGCGAGCCCGCCTCGTGGCGTCACTTCATGGCGCACGACCGCTACAAGAACGTGTGGCTCGACTGCCATCTCTACCACTACACAGACAGCGTCAAGACGGCAGGACCGTCAGGCGTGAGGAGCCTGGTCAACAAGTCCCAGAAGTCACTTCGCGCCGCAAGGAGGAGCGGACTTCCCGTCATGGTCGGCAAGTGGTCTGCGGCCCTGCCGTTCTCGGACTCCATGACCACCCCGGAGGGGCGCATCGCCCTCGAACGCGTCTACATCTCCGAGCAGCTCAATGCCTTCAAGGACTGCGACGGGTGGTTCTATCAGACGTGGAAGACCGACGGCAAGCTTTCGAGCTGGGACGCGAGGATCTCCCTCGCATCCTTCGAGCGAAGGATGCTGGCGTGAGCGCGGCGGCCTCGGGCGTGCTCAGCGTCGTGGGCACCCCCATAGGAAACCTCTCCGACGCATCGCCGAGGGTCATCCAGACCCTGAAGTCCGCAGACCTCCTGCTCTGCGAGGACACGCGCGTGACGAGCAAGCTCCTCGCTCGCTTCGACGTGCACGTTCCGTTGCAGCGGGCAGACGAGAACGTGCTCGACCAGAGGGTGGAGCCGACGCTCGAGCGCATCGAGGCGGGGGACCGCGTCGCCTTCGTCTCGGACGCCGGCATGCCGGGCGTCTCCGACCCCGGCCAGAGGCTGGTGGACGCGGCGCTCGACAGGGGGCTGCGCGTGGAGGTCATACCGGGCCCGTCTGCGGCCATCTGCGCGCTCGTCGCCTCCGGCCTTCCCATGGAGCACTTCTTCTTCGAGGGCTTCCTACCACGCAAAGCGGGCGCCATGCGGGCGAGGCTCGAGGAGCTGTCCGTCGTGCCCGGCGCGCTCGTGGTGTACGAGTCGCCACATCGTGTCGCGACGACGCTGGCGCGCATCGCGGAGGTGCTTCCAGACCGCGAAGTCGCCCTCGTACGCGAGCTCACGAAGGTGCACGAGGAGTGCCTCCGGGGCCGTGCTCCCGAACTCGCCGCTCTCGTCGCGGAGAGGGACGAGGTCAAGGGCGAGTGCGTCGTCGTGATCGGCGCCCCCACGGAGGAGGAGCTTCTGGGAAGGCGCGATGCGGCAAGCCAGGGAACCCAGTCGCTCGAGGAGGCGATACGCGCCGGACTCGAGGAGGGCGAGCCCAAGACCAAGCTCGCGAAGCGCCTTGCGAAGTCCTTCTCGCTCGCGAAGGCAGAGGTCTACGACGCGATCCTGCGGGAGAGCGAGCGATAGCGCCAAGCCACCTACTGGGTGTGGCGTGCAAGCGTCGCGGCGCACCCACGCATGCCCCTGCGTACAGGTGGAGCAGATGTGCGCCCTCAACCTGCGCGAACCGCGCAGATGCACCTGAGTTACAATTGTCCATCGCGAACGTCGCGGCGACATGCGCCGCCGGCAAGCCAACCATTCCGTCATTAGGAGACCAGCACCATGGCAGACAAGCCCTCGTTCTTCATCACCACGCCAATCTACTACGTCAACGCGAAGCCGCACCTGGGAACCGCGTACTCCACGGTCCTGTGCGACGTGCAAGCGCGCTATCGTCGCGCCAAGGGCTACGACGTCAAGTTCCTGACCGGTATGGACGAGCACGGCGAGAAGGTCGAGGAGGCCGCGCGCGAGCACGGCATGGAGCCGCAGGAGTGGTGCGACAGCCAGGCGCCGTACTTCAAGGAGCTCTGGAAGACCCTCGAGATCTCGAACGACGACTTCATCCGCACGACCGAGCCGCGTCAGACCCGTGCCGTCCAGTACCTTTGGGATCGCATGCGCGAGTCCGGCTACATCTACAAGGGCTCCTATGACGGCTGGTACTGCGTGCCCGAGGAGACCTACTTCACCGAGACGCAGGTCGCGCATGCGGACGAGGACCGTCACACCGAGGGCCAGCACCTCTGCCCCGACTGCGGCCGTCCCCTGGAGCGCGTGCAGGAGGAGTCCTGGTTCTTCAAGCTTTCCGCCTTCCAGGACAAGCTGCTGGC
>JAGAWD010000284.1 GCA_017941585.1 Olsenella sp.
GGAGGCTCGTGCTTCTCCGCGACGTATGGTGGTCGCTCCGCATCGAGTGAGATCATCGCCTGGGGCGTAGGCGACATCGATTCGGCCGTTAACCTGTGGGCTTCGGAGAAGCAGGCCTACGTCGACAAGGAGCCGGACAGTGTGACCGGTCACTACGAGACGCTCATCAACCCGGCGTACACGGCGTACGGTTTCTCGGGCACCGACGCATATTGGGCCGGCGAGGCCGGCCGGGCGGACGAGTCCACCAGCTACGTCGACGTCGCGGGCGACTACGAGGTCGCCGTCAACCTACCCTCCGCCGACGTGAAGAAGGACGCCGTGCTCGACACGACGAGCGTGGCCGTGGGCGAGGCGACCCAACTCAAGGCCTCCTATAACGGCATGGAGATCGTGGCAAAGAGCTGGGCCTCGGCCGACGAGAAGGTCTTCTCGGTAGACGAGAAGGGCGCTGCCACGGGCGTCTCGCTCGGCAAGGCCGGCCTCACGCTCGCCACCTCCGACGGCACCGAGATTCCCTTCACGCTCATCTCGGGCGCCAGGGAGATGTACCGCCTGTACAACCCCTACACTGGCGAGCACTTCTACACGGCGAGCGCCTTCGAGCGCGACGAGAACGTGAGGCTCGGCTGGAACGACGAGGGCCTCGGCTGGATTGCGCCCAACGAGGGCGAGCCCGTCTACCGTCTCTACAATCCCTATGCGCCCGGTGGTGACCACCACTACACCATGAGCGAGGTCGAGCGCGACCACCTCGTCGAGGTCGGCTGGAGCGACGAGGGCATCGGCTGGCGCTCCGCCGGTGCGGACGGCACACCCCTCTATCGTCAGTACAACCCCAACGCCCAGGTGGGAACCCACAACTACACCATGAGCGAGTTCGAGAACGACGACCTCGTGGGCAGGGGCTGGAATGCCGAGGGCGTCGGCTGGTACGGCGTCTTCTTCGAGTAGCGCCGCGATTGGCACGCCGTGTGCGACCCGACCGCTGCGTGCGACTCTACCGCCACGTGCGTTTGCCGAACGGCACACGATGAGCAACGCGTGACGTGACGCCCCCGAGCTGGCTCGGGGGCGTCCTTTGGGTTTCTCGTGGCATCCAGCGGGGTGTCATTGTCCGCCCTGGAGCACAAAATGCGGTCGAGTGGATTCGCCCCGGCACCCTCGGAGCGCAAATCGGCCTCGAGTGGATTCCCCGGAGCGCAAATCGGCGTCGAGTGGATTCGCCAATCGTCCACTCGAGCCACTTTTGCGCTCCCAGTCGTCCACTCGAGGCACTTTTGCGCTCCAACCCCTCGGTTGGTCGTCCACTCGAGCCACTTTTGCGCTCCAACGCCCTTGCCAATCGACCACTCGAGCCGCTTTTGCGCTCCAGCCCGCAGGTTGGGTGCCGTCGAGAGGCGCGTGCTAGAATCGTCAGCAAACAATATCGGAACTATTGATGAAGGTGGGCTTGTGCTTAATCGTTTCGTTTCGAGAAATGCTTTGTGCGCGGCGTCGATTGCGGGCGCGCTGGTGTTTGGTGGCCCTGCGGTGGCCCTCGCCCGCGAAGGAGAGGCCCTCTCCGCGGATGGGGCGAGTGCGCCGCACATCGTGAAACTAGAGGCAGCGTCAAGTGGTGAGGGTACGAAGGGGCCGAGTACGAACGAGTCGAGGGATGACGTTGCGTCTGTGATCCTCTTGGCATCCGACGCCGTTCGGTCCGGGAGCGATGGGAATGCTGTCGTCGACCCCACCGACGGCCTCGCTGATCCCGTGCGACCCGCATCCGATGGCGATGCGATGGGCGATGTCACGTCAACGACGCCTCCCTCAGGAACGGGCCAGGCGGAGGATACGGCCGAGAAGACGTCGGCCTCGAGCGACGCGACTGCCTCACCCTCGGGTGATGGGCATGTGTCCTCGCCCGAGTCCGCGCGGACAACCGCTAGCGGGGCTGGCGCTCCGGAGCCGAGTGCGACGGCCCAGCCCGCCCCCGCCGAGAAGCCCGGGCA
>JAGAWD010000285.1 GCA_017941585.1 Olsenella sp.
CCACGACGGCCCTCTTGTGTGCCGCCGCGGAGCTCTCATGGATGATGATGGACGTCCTTCTCTCCAAGAAGCCCACCCTCGTTGGAGCCTGCACCGGCCTCGTAATCGGCCTCGTCGCCATCACTCCTGGCTGCGGCTTCGTCCCGCTGTGGGCGGCAATTCCCATCGGGTTCGTGGGCAGCGTCATCTGCTACCTCACGTGCTCTCGCATGAAGCTGCACTTCGGCTACGACGACGCCCTGGACGCGTTTGGCTGCCATGGCATCGGCGGCATCTGGGGAGGCATCGCGACGGGCCTCTTCGCGAGTAAGGCAGTCAACCCGGCGCTTCGTTGGGATGGTCTGCTGTTTGGCAGCGCCAGCCTCTTTGGCGCGCAGCTGCTCTCCATCGTCGTCACCATCGCCTGGGCCGTCGTCGGCACGCTCGTCTGCGTAGTTATCGTCCGCGCGTGCTGTGGCGGACGCCTGCGCGTAAGCGAGCACGAGGAGCGCGTCGGCCTCGACGTGTCGGAGCATGGCGAGCGCGCCTACCCGTCGTTCACCGGACTTGACGACTAGCACTGCCGGGTGCAGGCTGAGCGTAACCAAAGGGGGACACCAATGATCAAGGTCGAGGCGATAGTGAGGGAAGAGCGACTCGAGGACGTGAAGGAGGCCCTGCGAGAGGTCGACGTGCGAGGACTCACGGTCAGTCAAGTCATGGGCTGTGGCACGCAGCTTGGCTACACGCATGTTGTCCGCGGCAGCAAGGTCTCGATGAACATGCTGCCCAAGGTGAAGTTCGAGATCGTGGTCTCCAACGAGGACTGGGCTCAACGTGCCACGAACGCCATCGTGAAGGCGGCTCGGACGGGAGACCCTGGTGACGGCAAGGTGTTCTGGTACCCCGTGGCCCGTGCCGTCAGGATTCGCACGGGCGAGAGGGACATGGAGGCAATTACTCCCGCCCCCTCCCAAACGGAGGAGGAGCTGTAGCCCAAGCCATAGGTGACTCTGACGGCTTCGGTGTACTCAAGCTACCAAGCGCAACGTAGCGGAGGAGGGGTCCACGGCGAACTGGATGCCGTGAACCCCTCCTCCTCAGGCTAGTCTCTGCCAGTCGGTCAGTCTTAGCCGAAGTAGCGCTTCAGCAGGCCGGCGAAGGCCTTGCCGTGACGGGCCTCGTCGCGCGCCATCTCGTGAACGGTGTCGTGGATGGCATCGAGGTTGGCGGCCTTTGCACGCTTGGCGAGGTCGAACTTTCCGGCGGTGGCGCCGTTCTCGGCCTCGACGCGCATCTCGAGGTTCTTCTTGGTGGAGTCGGTCACGACCTCACCAAGCAGCTCGGCGAAGCGAGAGGCATGGTCGGCCTCCTCGAAGGCGGCCTGACGGTAGTACATACCGATCTCGGGATAGCCCTCACGCATTGCGACGCGGCTCATCGCGAGGTACATGCCGACCTCAGAGCACTCGCCGTTGAAGTTGGCGCGCAGGTCCTCGACGATGTCCTCAGAGACGCCCTCGGCCTTGCCGACGCCCACGACGTGCTCGGCGGCCCAGGTCAGCTCGCCCTCCTGCTTGGTGAAGCGATCGCCGGTGCAACCGCACTGGGGGCACTTGTAGTCGGCGGGCAGCTCGTCGCCGTCGAACTCCTCAACGTAACCGCAAACGGGGCAAACAAACTTCATGTTGGTTCCTCTCCCTAGGTCTGACGTTTCTCTGTTGCGTTCTTAACAACAACGATTATCATTATGGACAGTAAAGGGTCCGTGTCAACGGCCAATCGAAAATTTCTGGGAGTCGGTGATGGAAGAGAGAAGAGCGCGAGCGAACGTTCCCGTGCGGCGGAATACAAGACAGAGGCAGATGGTTCTAGAGGAGGTTCGCTCGCGTTGCGACCACCCTACTGCGGAGCAGATATACCAGAGCGTTCACGAGCGTGATCCACGTGTGAGCCAGGCGACGGTCTATCGCAACCTCCATCTGCTTGCGGAGGAGGGGGAGATCCTCTCCATCAAGGCACCGGGTGTCGAACACTTCGATCTGCGAAGAGACGTTCATCCCCATATGGTCTGCACCCGGTGTGGCTCGGTGGTGGATGTGCCGCTTCCATTGGGCGATACCGACCTCGATGGGCGGGCGGCAGACGCTACCGGATGGATGGTTCTCGACCATGCGGTTTTGTTCCGCGGCGTGTGTCCTGCGTGCCTGAAGCTGGAGCACGACAACATGGCCTCATAAGCGCCTGCATGTGTCAACCGCGTCCTGGGTATCATGTGACGGTATGCCTCGACGAAAGGAAACTGCCATGAAGGCCCGATTCGTACATCGTTGCACCCATGTGATTGACAAGCAGAAGACCATCGAGTTCTATGAGAAGGCGCTTGGCTTTCACGTGGTAAGGGAAAGCGGGCCCGCAGACGGCTCGTGGACGAACACGTTCATGGAGAGCGATGCGTGTCCGTTCCAGCTTGAGCTCACGTGGAACCGCGGACGCACCGAACCCTACGACAATGGTGGCCGGGACCAGCACATTGCGTTTGTCGTGGATGACTTCGATGCCTATCACGAGCTGCACAAGCAAATGGGGTGCATCGACTACGAGAACACGGCCATGG
>JAGAWD010000286.1 GCA_017941585.1 Olsenella sp.
AGATGATGAAAGGAAAAAGACATATATGAAGGTGCTTTGCGCCTGCGAGGAGTCGCAGGCTGTGACCCTGCAACTGCGCAGGGGGGGGGCACGAGGCGTACTCATGTGACCTTCTGCCAACCTCTGGCAAGCACCCCGAATGGCACATCCAAGCCGATGCACTCGAAGTCGTGAAGATGGACTGGGACATGGTTCTCGCGTTCCCGCCCTGCACTCACCTCAGCGTCAGCGGTGCCAAGTGGTTCGAGCAGAAGCAACGGGACGGCAGGCAGCAGATGGGCATCGGGTTCTTCCTGGCGTTTACCGCGCTCGACCACATCCCCCGCGTCGCCATCGAGAACCCCATCGGCATCATGAGCAAACTGTACCGCAAACCCGACCAAATCATACAGCCGTGGCAGTTCGGGCACCCGGAGACCAAGGCCACGTGCCTATGGCTGAAGGGACTACCACCACTCGTGCCCACAAACGACGTGCACGAACAAATGCTGGCGCTGCCCGAGGAGGAACGCCACAAGGTCTTCCGCATGCCGCCGTCGCCCGAGCGCGGAAAGCTGCGGAGCAAGACGTACCCCGGCATCGCGAAGGCAATGGCGACCCAATGGACAAAGGAATGAAGATGCAAAGCATCGAGGAAATCGAGCGCATCTGCTACCAGGCGGAGCTTGACCGCGCCGAGCGCTACATGAACGAGACATACGGGGACGAGGAAGGGGAATCCGACTTCCGCGACTGCCCCGGTTGGGAACTCGGGGAATGCTGGTCGTGCCCACACGAGGGCACCTGCTTCCCCGACGAGTACTAGGAGGAAAGATGGATCTGAAAGGAAAGCTGGTCTTCGTCTGCGGCCCCACGTGGGGACACGTTGACATGAACCGCCCAGCGTTGGAGGAGGCGGGGCGCAGGCTCCGCAACCGTGGCACCGACACCTGCGTCATGGAGGTGTGTGACCCCGGCGACAGCAACAGCCGCCACCGGACGACTGCGCGCAACGTGCACGAACTCACCAAGGGCTACGAGGGGCGAACGCTCTTCGACGCCCTCGTGCTTCTGCCGGGGAGCGAGAACTCCACCGACTGCATGCTTCTGAGGGACGTCGCCTCCCATTGCGGCATTCCCGTCATCTCGCTCGACAGGGCACTCCGATGAGGTGCCCGATGGCGACCGACGAGGCGGGCAACATGCGCGAGTGCCGCCTCGACTGCGCTTGGATCATACGCGAACCCGGTACGGCAACCTGCGCCGTCGCGAACATCGCCGTCACGCAAAGAACGACCCTGCGCGAGTTCGACTTAAACATCCCGAGCACGTTGCTCGTGCCAGCGACGAAGGAGTGAGCGATGGAAACCATAGCCCTAGCAGTCACGTTCGCGTTCTGCTTCTACTGCGTGTGTGCTGCGGTCGCCCGCGTGGAGATCAACCGCATCGTCGCGAAACGTCCCCCAACCGTCCCCCTCGAACCCACGGTAAGGTTCACCATCGACGAGGGGCTTGAGCCGATGGTCTTCGCGCCCGACAGGGCGCACGACACCGATGCCGGTGCGGATCTCAGGACGCCCATCGACGTTCGCATCCCGCCCCATGGCAGCGCGCTCGTGCATACGGGTGTCCACATCGAGCTACCGGCACACACCTGCGGGCTGCTCGTCAGCAAGTCGGGCCTCATGGTGCACAACGCCATCACGAGCACGGGCCTCATCGACGAGGGATTCACGGGCGAGATAGTCATCCGGGTCTTCAACGACTCCTCGGACTGGCACACGTTCCTCGCGGGCGACAAGGTATCTCAGGTGGCCGTCCTGCCGGTCTGCTACCCGACATACGAGTATGCCACCGAGATCTCAGGCGGGGAACGCGGTGACAACGGCTACGGAAGCACGGGGAGGTAGGCCATGCACACCATAGTTGCGTTCGGTCTCGGCATGCTGCTCGGCACATTATTCGGATTCGTCGTGACTGCCGTGATCGTGGTGGGGAACGACCCGAACGACGGGGGCAGGCCGTGAGCGATCCTGTCAACCATCCCGACCACTACACGCAGGGCAGCTTCGAGGTCATCGACGTCATCGAGGACAACCTCACCTTTGAGGGAATGGAGGGGTACTGCGCGGGCAACGTCATGAAGTACGTCATGCGCTACCGCTACAAGAACGGCGTCGAGGACCTGAAGAAGGCGCGATGGTACCTCGACAGGCTGATCGCCGAGCTTGAGGCGGAGGAATCGGTGCCATGAGCACGAGGCCCATACCCATCGACTACAAGACGATCTTCTCGAAGGTGCTCCACGAGGAAATCGTCCGCACATTCGACGAGCACGGCATCGAACAAATCTACGAGGACGAGCTTGAGGACATCATCGAGGAGTGCGTGCGCCTCGCCTACAAGCCCTCCATCAGAGAGTTCAACCGGGTCATGGGAAACCCGCTGACCCGCCACGAGTACAAGCTGCCGCCTCCCTCGCGGAGGCTGATAAGGATTCCCAAGAGATAGGAGAACCATGAACTTCACGGAGAAGCTTCAGAGGATGCGCGAGGGCCGGAACCCCCGGCTCAATCCGGATCCCCGCCACCACAGCCCGATCGACTACGCGCGGTACATGAGGCCGCGCCACAAGAAGAGGAAGGGGGTGCACTGATGGGCAACGAGAACACCAATCGCACCGGCGCGGGAATCGGCGTGACCGGCCTCCTCGGGGTCGCGTTCGTCATCCTCAAGCTGTGTCACGTCATCGACTGGCCTTGGCTCTGGGTGCTCGCCCCCTTCTGGGTGCCGCTGGCTCTCGCGGTCGCGATAGTCGGAATCCTGATCGTCGCGGAATCGTGGGTGAGGAAGCCATGACGGTTCGCGAGCTAATCGACAGGCTCTCCAAGCTGGATGGAGACGCCCTAGTCCAATGCGGTGCCGACCAAATCAACTACGCCACGGACATCCAGCAGATCATCCAAGTGACTGACGGCAGGAGCGCCGTCGTCCTGCTGATGGAAGAGAGCGTGATCGACCTATGAGCGATCGAGAAGACGCCGTGAGGACGTGCCCGATGGCGAACGGCGGTCACGAGGTCTGCCACGGCACCTGCGCATGGTGTCCCGCAGAGTTCGTCACCGACCCCGAGACCGGGGCCACCGTCCTCGACGTCCTGCAAGACATAAGGGACTCGCTGCGAGGCATCCACGAGGAGCTGAGGGGGATCGGGCGATGACGGAACGCGAACGCGACGAGATCGCCGTGGCCCTCGACGGCATCGACCCCCTTGAGGACGAGCTTGCCATGTCGCTCGACGACCTTGAGACGCTTCGCGAGCTTGAGGCTTGGAGGCCGGGGTACCTCTGGTGCCCCGACACCCTCTCCCTCGTGTGCCCGACCGGCATGGGCACATACGTGGAGCGCACCGAGGACGACCTCGCCACCATGCTCGTGACCCTCAACGAGGGCCGCAGGGCGTGGGTGATGGGGAGGCGCGACGAGACAGACGACAAGCACGTCATCGCCACGGCCAACAAGTACCTCAAGTACATACAGCAGGCGTCGGCGGCGTCGCGCATACGCGGCGTCGCCTCGCTCTTCAAGAGCACCCACGCCATCGGCAGCGACCGCCTCAACACGCAGCCCGACGTGCTGGGCACCCCGGACGGGATCCTCAACATGGACAACGGCGAGCTTTACACCGACGTCGAGGACGTGGAGACCGTCGAGGAGTGGGGCATCACCAAGCAGACGAGAGCCAGCGCCGGGGACCGCTACGACTACGACGAGAGGTGGGACGAGTTCATAGACCAGATCATGTGCGGAGACGAGGAGCGCGCCGCGTACCTGCAACGCGCCCTCGGCTACTCGATACTCGGCACGAACCCCGAGGAGTGCATGTTCGTGGCATACGGGCCGACCACCAGGAATGGCAAGGGCACGCTGCTCAACTCGGTCGCCCACGCCATGGGCGACTACGCGCAGGCCGGGCCTCCCGACTTCCTCCTCGCGAGGAGAGCCGTGTCGAGCGGGCCGGACGAGGCGCTGGCCTCTCTCGTCGGCAAGCGGTTCGTCACCATGAGCGAGCCGGAGGAGGGCAAGAGGCTCGACGAGGCCAAGGTCAAGACCCTCACGGGCAACGACCCCCAGTCCACCTCCAAGAAGTACGGGCACCAGTTCGAGTTCACGCCCCACTTCACCATGTGGATGAGCTGCAACAGGCTCCCGCAGGTGAGCGACACGAGCGTGTTCACGAGCGGGCGCATCCGCGTCATCCCGTTCGAGGCCCACTTCGAGGGCAAGGGGCAGGACAACTCCCTCAAGGAGCGCTTCGCCTCCGAGAGGGGCATGGCGACGATCCTCACCTGGCTCATAGAGGGCTTCATCGAGTACAGGAAGACGGGACTGGCCGAGCCTGCGAGCGTGCGCGAGGCGACGCTCCGATACGCCAGTACGGGCGGTAGCAGCATACGGAGGTTCGTGGACACGCAGTGTGAGCTTGGGTCGGGCAACGAGGTGGTCACGACCGACCTGCATGACGCATTCAAGCTCTGGTGCGAGGAAGAGGACGCCGAGGTCATGAGCGCCCAGAAGGTGCGCAAGGAGCTAGAATCGCTTGCCATCGGCTACCGCAAGGACAGGCGGCACCGCTACTACGTCGGGCTGCGACTCTCCGATGACATGCAGCGAGTCTTGCTGCGATGGCGCAAGGGTGGCGAATCCGAGAAAAACGCGCCACCGGGTGTGGCAAAACCGGCCACGGGCAGGACCGGTTCCGGCAAGACGAGGGTCAAGTTGGCCTAGAGAAGACGCGAATCGGTGGCAAGAGTGGCAAAAGGGTGGCATGCCCGAAATGCGGGTGTGCCACACCCGAATCCCGCTTTGAACTGCCGAAACAAGTTCGAGGTGGCGTAAATGGCATATATTTACCTTTACTTTACGTTAAAAGAAAAGAAATAAATATATAAATAGGTATTTATGCCATTTTCTTGCCATTGCGCCACCAGAGGAAGAAGGTGACAAGAATGGGAGGACCAGGAAGCGGGCGCAAGAAGGGATCCAAGAACCGACCGGGGACAAGAACCATGAGCCAGCAGGCGGGCGACCCGCGCAACGTGGAGCCGAAGACGCTGCACGCCGCCATAGTGTTCGGCAACATCCTGTTCGGGATGAGGGGGCCGGACCTGTCGGACGTCGAGGCCGTCGAGAGGCGGTGGTACGAGTTCATGGAGATCTGCGACGCCAACCACGTGAGGCCGATGGTGACCGGGATGGCTATGGCGTTCAACATACCGAACTCGATCTTCAGGCAGGTCGTGTATGGCACCAACGGAAGAGAAAGATACGGTGGACTAACTCCTGAAAGCAGGTCGATTCTCAAAAAGGGTTATGAATTTTTGCAGTTTTTGTACGAATACTCGATGGAAAACGATGTGCACAATCCGGCGAAATACATCTTCCTGATGAAGAACTACTTCGGGTACACCGACCAGACGGTCCACGTGAACATCGACTTGGACGAGAAGCCGTCCCTTCCGAGTTCCGAGGACGTCGCGGAGAAGTACAAGGCGATGATGGGCAGGCCGACTCTCGCGATCGAGGCCGAGGCGGTCGAGGTCATCGACGACCCTGCGACTCCCGGCGACTCTCGGGCCGACTCCGACGAGTAGCGACTCCCGCGACTTTCGACTCCCGCGACTCTCGACCACATGCGCCCCTACGCTTGCACACACGCAGGCGCAGGGGCGCTTTTCTTATGCCTGTGAGCTTCTCACAGCCTCTTGGGGCGGTTTTCGCGCGGAGGATGAACGTGAGGGCGAAACGAGGCCCGAAACGCCTAAAACGAGGCGAGGAGGCCCGCAAACGCGATACTAGCAGTTAAAACGCAATATGCGGGCCTGTGAGGCCGTTTTCCGAGGAGTTGCGCACAACGTGGAGTGTGTGCCCACGTGGGGCCAGACAGGCCCGCAAAACGTGGTCGGAGTCGCCCAGAGGG
>JAGAWD010000287.1 GCA_017941585.1 Olsenella sp.
AGATCATGAGCTCGACCGAGGCCGCGCAGAGCCTGAGGACCGTTTCTGTCGACGTGTCTAGGCGCGTCGTGGCATACATCGGAGAGCATCCCTACGTTTTTGCCGGAGTGAGCATCGAGGAGCGCTCGCAGCGCAACTACCCCCTGGGCAGCCTCGGCGCGCACGTTCTGGGTTACGTGGGGACCGTTTCGTCCGACCAGCTCAAGTCAAGGTCCTCGTCCGAGGAGATCGATGAGGGCGCGATAGAGTACGAGTCGGGCGACATCGTCGGGCAGGCGGGCGTCGAGTACCAGTACGAGAGCGTGCTTCAGGGCGTGAAGGGCGAACAGACCGTCTATGTTGACGCAGACGGCAACGTCTTGAGCTACTCGAGCTCGGTCGATCCGCAGAGTGGTTCCGACGTCGTTCTTACCATCGATGCAAACATCCAGAAAGCGGCGGAGGAGTCGCTTCTCGGTCGCATCAAACGCCTTCGCGACTCGGGTCGAAAGGACTGCTACGGAGGCTGCGCAATTGCGATGGACGTGACGAACGGAGAGATTCTGGCAATGGCGAGCGCTCCGACCTACTCTCCGAGTCTCTTCGTGGGCGGGGTATCCTACGATGACTGGCAGAAGCTTTCGTCGGAGGACAGTTGGAACCCTCTTCTGAATAGGGCGGTGTCGGGCCAGTATCCCTCGGCCTCGACGATTAAGCCCCTCT
Organism: Olsenella sp.; assembly: GCA_017941585.1. Classification (GTDB taxonomy): domain Bacteria; phylum Actinomycetota; class Coriobacteriia; order Coriobacteriales; family Atopobiaceae; genus Olsenella_J. The sequence continues at coordinate 703 of JAGAWD010000287.1, forward strand.
CCACCTTCGCCGCGCTCGACTACGGCATCGCCGACACCGGATCCGGCTACACCTGCACGGGCTACTGGACGGGCTTCGGGGACGCATACGGCCAGTATTGCTGGGAGACGGCGGGACATGGGTACCTGAACCTGCCAGACGCCATCACGTTCTCCTGCGACGTCGTCTTCTACGAGATCGGCAAGGGGTTCTTTACCTCGAGCACCCAGGAGGGAATGCAGGAGACCTACCGTCGGTGGGGCTTGGGCTCTCCCGAGGGGATCGACCTTCCCTCGGAGGCGTCCGGGCGAGTTCCTGACGCTCAGTGGAAGTGGAACTACTACAACGCTTCGGACGACTTCGCGCGGTCGTGGCAGGGTGGCGACTGCACAAACCTTGCCATCGGTCAGGGCGACCTCCTCGTCACGCCGCTGCAGATGCTGTGCGTCTATGCAGGCATCTCGCTCGACGGTACCCAGTGGCGCCCGCATGTGCTCAAAGGCGTGAAGACTGCGGTGGGCTCCGGTTCGGTAGTCGAGTACAAGAACGAGGTTGTTCGCAGCGTTCACGAGGAGAAGGCCTATCTCGATATCGTTCACGAGGGACTGTCCGGAGTGATCTATCGGGAGTCCGAGGCCCAGACCTCGCACTTCACGAACCTTTCCGTCAAGGTGGCGGGTAAGACCGGGTCTGCCGAGACCTCGAACGACCAACCGACGGGCTGGTTTGTCGCCTATGCCCCGTCGGACAATCCCAAGTATGTTGTTGCGGCTGTGGTCGAGAACGGCGGGTTCGGTAGCGAGGGCGCCATGTATGTCGCGCGCGATCTACTTGGCGCCCTCTACAACGAGCCCGACTCGTCGAGCGCCGCCGCCACAGGCTCGCAGTAGGGGAGGTTGGAATGGCACGGGAATCCTCTAGTACCGGTGCGAAGGTTGGCGACGGACGACTTGGGTCGTTCTCGGCCTTCTATAGCCACATCGTCGGCAGGCGTGCCCCGCGCGCGTCTTCTCGCGTGCTTTCGCGCGGCTCGGTCTACTGGCCGCAGCTTGTCGCGGCGATTCTCATAGTCATATACGGAGCGATAGTCATCTACTCTGCTTCGCTCACCATTCCAGAGGCATCTTTCCCCCGCCATCTCGTTGGCATTGCCATGGGAGCCGTTGGAGGTTTTCTCATTTGGCGCTACGACTATCGCGCCATGGCGAACATGTCGAAGGTTCTGCTGGCCGCCGACGCGGTCCTCATGCTTCTTCCGAGCGTTCCCGGCCTGGGATATTCCGCGCTCGGCATGACTGGCTGGATCAAGATACCCATCATAGGTATGACTTTCCAGCCATCCGAGATAGCAAAGCTCGTGACAATCTACCTCATGGCGTCTTTGGGCGCCGAGTACAACGGCAAGATCGAGACCCTGCGCGATTACGCCAAGCTGTGCGGGATGCTCTGTATTCCCTTCATCTTGATCCTCACCCAGCCCGACCTGGGGACGGGCCTCATCATCCTCGTCACGGGCGCGGCAATCATCATCTGTTCGGGAGCAAAGCGCACGTGGGTCCTTGTGACCATCGCCGTCATCGTCGTCGGCGCGGCTCTCGTCGTGGCGACCTCCATGACCGAGGGCATGCCGCATCTTCTCAAGCAGTACCAGCTCAAGCGGCTTATCGTCTTCGTGGATCCCTCGGTCGACCCGTCGGGAGACGGCTATAACCTCCAGCAGGCGAAGATCGCGGTCGGCTCGGGAGGCTTCCTTGGAAAGGGGTTTGGCAACGCGACGCAGGCGGGCAGTGGCTTCCTTCCCGAAGCGCAGACGGACTTCGTCTTCGCCCTTCTCGCCGAGGAGTTCGGCTTCGTGGGCAGCGTCTTCCTGCTTGTCCTCTTTGGCGCGCTGATTTTCACCACGATCGTTCTCGCCCAGAGGGTCGAGGCGCCGTTTGGCAAGCTCGTTTTGGTGGGCGTTGCCACCATGTGGTCGTTCCAGTTGCTTCAGAACGTCGGCATGTGCATAGGCATCATGCCGATTACGGGCATCCCGCTTCCCTTCGTGAGCTTTGGATCCTCTTCCATGCTTGCTCAACTGACCGCCGTTGGAATGGTACAGTCTGTATGGCGCCATCGGCCCAAGGCTGCCTAGCCGGCGCCTGGACCGGTGGCCCAAGGGTCACTGAGGAGTGTTGAATGGTACGAAAGAGCAGAATCTCCGTCGGAGACGTTGCGGACATAGTAAGTGCCGGTCGCGATACCGAGCGCAGGCGTACGTCTGAGGTTGCGCTGTTCGTCTCGGTCGATCCCACTGCCGACCGCGAGATGGTCGATGCGTTGAAGGGGGCCTTCGTTCCTGAGCTGGGCAGCTCGGTTGTTAGGGTCTGCGGCTTCGACCGCGTTCTGCTCGCCTCGCGCGTTTGGGATGTGGCGGTCGTTCTGGCTGGCACCGATGCCCTGGGTGCGGCCGATATGGCCGAGAGTTGCGCACGCCACGGCATCCCGGTCGCGCTCATCGTCGAATCCGCCCTGGACGTACCGCGGCCGGCTCTTCCCGAGAACGTCGCCAGCCTCGTCGAGGTCATACCTGCCTCGAGCGCGAGCTCCCTTGTGGCACGGCTTGGCAGATGGATCGTATCCGCCGCCCCCGACAAGAGCCTGGCGCTTGCCGCGAACTTCTCCTTCTGCAGGCCAGCGAAGATCGACCAGCTCGTAAGCGCGTGTGCCATTGAGAACGCTGCCATAGGAGTGATTGACATCATTCCCGGTGCGGATTTTCCGGTCATGACCGTCAACCAGGCGAAGCTTGCTATGGACATCGCCGCCGCATACGGCAGGCCGCTATCCGTGGAGCGGCTTGCCGACCTTGGCGGAGTGCTGGGTGCGGGCTTTCTCTATCGTTACATAGCGCGCACGCTCGTCGGTCTTGTTCCCGGTGTGGGCTGGGCCCTCAAGGGGGCAATGGGCTATGTCGGCACTTTTGCTACGGGACGCGCCTTGGCGCTGCGCTTCGACTCTGACGTTACCAAACCGCGCATGGCGCTTGACCGAGCGGGAAGAGTGGCGCGACAGGTGGCGAAGTCCGCCACAGACATTGCCCGTGCGGTGCGGGGCGACGACTGCCCCGATGACGGGCGAGGAGGCTCCCCATCCGACGAATGGAAGTCCGACGGCGTTCGCATTCTTCCGCTTTCGGTCTCCGACGGCGCCCAGCGCTGAGCGAGGGGAGCGGAGATGAGACTTCCGAGGCAAGATTGCTACGACCGCATCGAGCCCCTGCTTGCCCGCGTGGAGAAGCCCTCGCGCTACCTTGACCACGAGTGGGGCGCCGTCGAGCGGCAGGATGGCCCCTTCCACGTTTGCATGATGTACCCCGACGTCTACGAGGTCGGGCAGCCCAACATGGGAATCGCAATCCTCTACAACAACCTGAACGCCGCCGAGGGCATCTCGTGCGAGCGGGGTTTTCTGCCCTGGGTCGACATGGCCGCGCTCATGCGCGAGGAGGGCGTGCCGCTGCTCTCGCTCGAAACCTCATCGCCCGTCGCGTCCTTTGACGTCGTCGGGTTCACGTTGGCCCACGAGATGGCCTGTACCAACATCGTCGAGGCCCTTGACCTTGCGGGCATCGCGATTCGCGCGGAGGACCGCGACGAGGACGACCCGATCGTCATTGTCGGCGGGCCCTCTGTCTGGAACTGCGAGCCCGTCTCGCCCATGTTCGATGCGGTTCTCCTCGGCGACGGCGAGGAGGCCGTCGTCGAGATGTGCGAGTGCGTGCGCGCCGGCCGCGCGGCGGGGGAGAGCCGTCGTCAGATTCTCCTGGATCTCTCTCGCGTGCAGGGCGTCTACGTGCCGTCCCTCTACGAGGTCGTCGTGGACGAAACGTCGACTCGCTGGGGCTACGCCCGGCCCATCGAAGGGACCGGCGTCCCTGACGTCGTGCTCAAGCGGAGCCTGCAGGATTTCGCGGGAACCGATCCGCTGCCCCAGAAGATCGTCCCCTACGTGGGGATAGTCCAAGACCGGCTCGCCATCGAGGTCTTGAGGGGCTGCGCGCGCGGCTGCCGCTTCTGCCAGGCGGGCATGACCTATCGACCCGTGCGCGAGCGGCCCGCCGAGGCCGTCGTGGAGGCCAAGAGGGGCCTTGTCGCGACGGGCCACGACGAGGTCTCGCTCACCTCGCTCTCCACCACGGACCACTCCGAGTGCGCCCGCATCCTCCACCAGCTCAACGCCGACGTTCGCGGAACCGGCGTGCGCGTCTCCATCCCCTCGCAGCGCCTGGATTCCTTTGGGGTCGAGATGGCGGCCGAGGTCGGGGGAGCGAAAAAGGGTGGGCTCACCTTCGCCCCCGAGGCCGGCAGCCAGCGCCTGCGCGACGTCATCAACAAGAACGTCACCGACGAGAACATCGACCTCGCCGCCAGAAACGCCTTCGAGAACGGGTGGCGCCGCATGAAGCTCTACTTCATGATGGGGCTGCCCACCGAGACGGACGACGACATCGTGGCAATCAACGAGGTTGCGGACCGCGTGCTCGAGATAGGTCGCGACGTCGTGGGGAAGGGGCCCAAGAGCGGCGTCTCCGTCTCCATATCGGTCGCCGTCTTCGTCCCCAAGGCGCACACGCCCTTCCAGTGGTCGGGGCAGCTCGGTCTCGAGGAGGTGCGCCGCAGGCAGCAGCTGCTCCTCCACACCTGTCCCGACCATGCCATCAAGATCTCCTACCACGACGCGGAGGTCTCGCTCATTGAGGCCGTACTCTCCAAGATGGGGCGCGCGGGCTTCGACTTGATCCTCGAGGCGTGGAGGCGTGGATGCAAGTTTGACGCCTGGACCGACCAGTTCTCCTTCGAGAGGTGGTGCGAGGCCGCCCGGGCGCTGGGGCTCGACCTGGAGGAGATCGCCTCTGCGCCCATCCCGCTCGACGTGCGGCTTCCCTGGGACCACACGTCTCCCGGCGTCTCGAAGGGCTTCCTCCAGAGGGAATGGCGCCGCGCGGCCGAGGGTGTCACGACGCCCGACTGCACGATGGAGAGCTGCACGGGCTGTGGTGTCTGTCCCACGCTTGGAGTCGAGAACAGGATCGCGGGTGATCGCCATGTCGGACACGAGTAGCCAGAGCCGTCTCCGCGTACGTTATCGCAAGGACGGAAGGCTCGCCTATCTTGGTCACCTTGAGGTGCTCAACACGGTGAACAGGTCGGTGAGGCGCTCGGGCGTGCCGTTTGCCGTTGGAAACGGCTTTGCGAGAAGGATTCGCCTGCAGTTCTCGCAGGCGCTGCCCGTGGGGGCGTCATCGGAGGCGGAGTACTACGATCTCATGCTGACCGAGAGGATTGACGCGAAGATCGCGCTGCAGATGCTGACGAGAGCGACGCCTCCGGCGCTTGCTCCCGATGCTGCCGTCTACGTCGAGAGGAGCCTTCCCGCGCTCGAGGCTTGGTTGACGCGCGCTAGCTGGTGCGTGAGCTTTTCCTCCGAGGGCGTGGAATGCGAGTCTCTCGATTTGCGCCTGCGTGCCCTGCGCGATGCGGGACAGCTCTCGTACCTTCGCGGCACAAAGCCCAAGACCATCGATCTCTCTCGCTCCCTCGTGGGTTGGTCCATCGAGCGCGACCGAGGCAGATGCGTGTTGCGCCTTGACACGCGATCTTCCAACGAGGGCTCGCTCAGGCCGCAGGTTTTGTTGGATGCGGCATTTGCGGAGGGGGCCCTTGGGCCTGCCGCCACTCCGTCCCTTCGCGTGTCGCGCGTGGGGCAGTGGCACGAGGGCGAAGATGGGCTTCTCGTGAATGCGATGTAATTGCGCGCGTTTCGCATCAAAGGCGGCTATTCTGTCCAAGGCGTGAACTGCTTGTGAATACCATCTTTGTGTTGACTGAGCAGGTAATCGCTAGTAAGATGTTTTGCTGTTGCACTAAAACCAGTAATGAAGGGTTACCAAATGTACGCAATCGTTACCACTGGTGGCAAGCAGTATAAGGTTGCCAAGGGCGACGTCTTCGACGTCGAGAAGCTCGACGCGCAGCCTGGCGACAAGGTCAAGCTTGACGTCCTCATGCTCAACGATGGCAAGAAGACCGTCGTTGACGCTGCCACGCTCGAAAAGAAGAAAGTCACCTGTGAGGTGCTTGAGCAGTTCAAGGGCGAGAAGGTTCTCGTCTTCAAGCTCAAGAAGCGCAAGCGCTATCATCGCACCAAGGGTCATCGCCAGAACCTCACCAGGCTCAAGGTTAGCTCGATGCCCACCACCAGGACCGCTGCCGCGAAGACCGCTTCCACCGAGGATGCGGCCGAGTAGAGGTTCGAGTAGTTTTTCATCTTGAGTAGATAGGCAGGTAAGACAATGGCTCACAAGAAAGGCCTCGGCTCATCTCGCAACGGCCGCGACTCCAACGCTCAGCGTCTCGGTACCAAGATCTTCGGCGGCCAGGCCGTGAAGACCGGCCAGATCATCGTTCGCCAGCGTGGCACCCACATCACGCCGGGCGAGAACGTTGGTCGCGGCAAGGACGACACCCTGTTCGCCCTCGCTGACGGTACCGTGGAGTTCACAAAGGGTGCGAAGCACTACGTTCACGTTCGCACCGCCTAAGTTATTTCTTAGCAGCTTTGGGAGGCCTCGCATTGACGGGGCCTCTTTTTTGATGCTTCTTTTTGAAACTGGCCGTTTGAGGGTTTCTGGGCGGACTCTTGTGCAAATCCGGCTCGAGTGGGCAATCGGATGATTCGTCCGATGCGGTTTTTGCGCTACCGTGAGCGTACTTGGACCCGGTTTTCGCTAAGGTCGACCAGACTCCGCTAGACCAACCAATAGTTTCGCGGGTCCCTTTTTCGGAGGGTCCCTATAAAGGGGTGTCGACTCGAAAATTTGTCCTCACGTGCTGCGCGAAGATCACGTGCCGACTGTTGGTGTCAGGGCCGCTTTGATATGAGAGCGGCCGTCGCCTAGAATCGCTTGTTTGCGGAACATCCGATTCGAGAGAAGGGCA
>JAGAWD010000288.1 GCA_017941585.1 Olsenella sp.
GGGGCTGATTCGCTATCATCTTCTGCAGGGCGCCATTGCGGCGCGAGCCAGCTAGAGAGAATATGAGGCAGCATGCTCTTCAGGAAGCGCGAGCGGTTCGAGCGTACGGACGTCTGGCAGTACGACCCAAGGTACAACTTCGTCGCCATCGGCGTCCTCGTTATAGTTTTCGTTGGCTTCATCATTCTGTTGGTCTCGCTCTGGGGCAAGGCCAACCAGCCGACGCGCATCAAGGACTCGAGGCTGAGCACTGCCGTTGAGGGGCAGTCTGGCGCGCGGGCGCCCGAGGGCTACAACTTCTCGTCGGACAAGTTCACCAACGTCCTTTTGCTCACGGTGGACGATCCCGCCGCGGCTTCGCCCGTGCTCCAGAAGGCCGATATCCTCACGCTTGACGCGACCACCCGCACCGGTGCCGCGGCCAACATCCCCCTCGCTGTCACTGTCACCGTCGGTGACGCGCCGATCACGCTCGCGGACCTCTATGCCACACAGGGAGCGTCTGCCTGCGTGGCCCCGCTCGCGACGGCGGCCAACCTGCGCATGACCCACGTCGTCGTTGCGTCCGATAACGTTTGGAGCCGCATCGCGGAGCTCAAGGGTGCGGGCCTCTCATCGATCCTGGGATCGTCGTCAGAGATCTTCTCCCTGATCAACACCGATATGGGCGTGGGAGACCTCATGGATCTTGCCGAGCTCATCCAGTCCATCGGCGTCAACAACGTCAGGCGCTTCGACGCACCGACCACGACCGAGGGCGGCGAAGGGGCCTCGGCCGACGAGGAGGAGAGCGAGGGGAGCGAAGAGGGCGAGGAGAGCGAGACAAAGCCCCAGGCTGGTCCCGAGCGACTCGTTCTCGACAAGGTGCAGCTTGGTGCAGACCTCGGTCTGCTGGTTGCCGCCGGCTAGCCTCGCGACGCGGGTGCGATCCGCCTTGCGGCCGGTCCTGCCACGAGTCCGCATGGTGCCTTGGCCCAGCACGACGCCGCGAGCGGTGAGACGGCACTTCTCCGCATCTGTGAATATGCTGGATTCATGTCGAGTCCACGGAGCGTTCACATCGTTGGGGCGCTACTGATGGATAATCAAACGTGCACCTGACTCCCCGCGCCCGGGCGAGCTGCGTGCGGAGCAAAACGCGTCGTGGTCTGGAGACTTCGAGGTATGACCCCAAGGTTGCCCAAGATATCGATCATCATGCCTGCGTACAACGTCGACAGGTACGTGAGGCGTGCCGTCGAGAGCCTGCAGCATCAGACGTTCGAGGACTGGGAGCTGTTTGCCGTGGATGACGGCTCTACCGATCGAACGGGCCAGATTCTCGACTCTATTGCCGACCGCGACATCCGCGTGACTGTCATTCACCAGGAGAACGCCGGCGCCCCTGCCGCGCGCAACAATGCGCTCGACCGCGCCCGCGGCACCTACGTCATGTTCATGGACGCAGACGACTGGGCCGAGCCGCAGATGCTCGCCGACATGGTTCGCTTTGGCGAGGAAAACAAGCTCGAGCTTGTGGTGGCTGCGTTCTACATCGACACCTACTACGGCTCGGCAGACCAGCACACGACAGAGCTCAAGGGCTGCCCAGACCGCGTGTTTGCTACCCAGCAGGAGTTTCGTGCGGCGGCCTGGCGGCTGTTTGACGCCAACCAGCTCTATCCGCCCTGGAACAAGCTGTTCCTGCGCGAGCGCATCGAGGAGATGGGCCTGCGCTTCCGCCCCACGTTCTGGGACGACTTCCCCTTCGTGCTCGACTTCATCCGCGACGTGGAGAGGGTCGGCGTCATTTCGCGCCCGTACTACCACTTCATCCGGCAGCGCAGCGAGTCGGAGACGGCACGCTGGCGCCCAGACATGTACGACAAGCGCGAGGAGGAGCACGGCTGGATGCTCGACCTCTATCGGTACTGGGGGCTCGACGGCGACGCCGCGAGCATGGAGATGGTGCAGCGCCGCTACATCGAGCGCCTGGTCGGCTGCATCGAGAACGTCTGCAACCCGCAGTGCACGCTCTCCGAAAAGGAGAAGCTCGCGCAGATCGAGGCAATGATCACGAGCGACCGCGCGCAGGTCGCCGTGGCGGTCGCCCGCCCGCGCTCGCGCATGATGAAGATGATGCTCTCGCCGATCAGGCAGAAGAACGTGGGCCTCGCCTACCGCGAGGGCAAGCTCATCTCCTTCGTCAAGCGGCACAACACCAAGGTGTTCGCCACGCTCAAGGCAAATCGCTAGGCACCGCCACGCTGGCACATCGCCGCGCATCGCGCCGCGCAACGCTGCGTCGCTGGTTTTCGTGCCATGCCCCGTCTGCCCCGCCCGTCGCGTCCGCTGCGCTAAGATGTGAGGGACTGCTGTATCAAGGACGGGGGCTGCCATGCAAGACTACAAGCGCGAGTTCATCGAGTTCATGGTCGAGAGCGACGTGCTCAAGTTTGGGAGCTTCACCCTCAAGAGCGGGCGTACCTCCCCGTTCTTCATGAACGCCGGCGCCTACGTGACGGGCGGGCAGCTCAGTCGCCTCGGCAGGTACTACGCGCAGGCTATCCACGAGAGCTTCGGCGACGACTTCGACGTCGTGTTCGGGCCCGCCTACAAGGGGATCCCGCTGGCTGTCGTGACCGCCATCGCCTACCACGAGCTCTATGGCAGGGAGGTCCGCTACTGCTCTGACCGCAAGGAGGCCAAGGACCACGGCGCCGACAAGGGCCAGCTCCTGGGGGCCGAGCTCCAAGACGGCGACCGCGTGATCATCGTGGAGGACGTCACCACCTCGGGCAAGTCCATCGACGAGACCTATCCCAAGCTCAAGGCCGCGGCCGACGTCGACGTGCGCGGCCTCATGGTGTCGCTCAACCGCATGGAGGTCGGCAAGGGCGGCAGGGTCACGGCGCAGCGAGAGATCGAGGAGCGCTATGGCTTTCCCGTCGCAAGCATCGTGAGCATGGCCGAGGTGGTCGAGGCGCTCCACAACCACGAGGTGGGCGGGCGCGTGGTGATCGACGACAAGACCAAGGCCGCGATTGACGCCTACTACGAGCAGTACGGGGCGCGGTGATCTCGGCGGCATTTTGCGCTGGGGCCGTCCACCAAAAAATTCCAACGAGCCTCTCTAGTATGGCTTACGGCTCGCTGGTCACTTTTTCTGACCCACACAGATCGCCAGACATTCGCCAGACATTCGCCTCTGGTCCACAAAAACCGATTACCATACACGGAATTGACTCCCCGCCGAAATTGCCCAGATAAACAATATAAGACAGTTAATCAACTCATTTCCGTGTATGCTATTCGGTCCCACGCTGGACTACTAATCGGTTCGTGCCCTTGCCGCCGCCTGCCGGACGCCAGTCCACGCTCTTGCTGCGTGGCCGTCCGAAGGCCGGCAGAGGTCATGTGACGTTTGTTTTCTCACCCAAGATAAACAACCATTCACGCCCCTAATCCTGCGCCTTCACAAAATCTGTGATAAAATTAGACAATTAAATTTGCCGTATGCTGTCATTGGCGCAAGACGAGCCAGTTTTTGCCAGGGTGCGCGGAGAGTCGAGCAGAACCACCCGTTCGGGTTTCGCACGGTGAAGGCCGAACGCGAAGCGCTTTTGTACTACACAACAGACGACCGCCGAGCCAGGTGCAGGGCGGTCCGATCAAAGCGGGTGAGACGATGAGTGCATACAGGGCTAGCGTGACAAAGAACACGACGACCGAGCAGGCGGCCGGCCGCGCGCCCAGGAGGCGCGGCAGGATACTTGCCCGCGTGGCGCTTGCCGTCACCACCCTTGCGTGCGCCCTCTGCATGGGTGCGTCGTCGGCACATGCCGACCCGGGCAACACCGTCACGACCAAGAATGGCACCACCGTCGTGCAGTCGGTGACAAGCACCAACGTAAGGCAGGGGACCGACGGCTACACCTTTGCCGCCCCCGCTCCCATCTCCACCATCGTGATCAACCCCAGCATCAGCTCGACCGCCGCACGCGAGGCGGCAACGCTCACGTTCCTGGGCGATTCGAATAACCGCGGCCTGAGAAAGCTGGATTCGAGCAACACGGTGGTGTACGACGACACCCAAAGCCCCTATACGCAACTGCAGGCGGGCACGTACACCAGCTTCGATGGGAACCTGTTCTCCTTCACCTACAACGGGATGGCGACGCTCCAAGACGGCAGCTCCGCCGACGTCGTCATCACCTACTCGAACATGAAGATCTACCTGAGCAACGAGGCAGACCCGACCTCTTACCATGGAACCCGCTCCATCGCCTCGGGTAACATGCTGATCACGGGAACCACCGGCTTCAACAACCTTAACGACACCCTCAAGCGTCAGAACAGCATCTACGGGTTGACCATCGACGCAAAGATCCAGGTGATGAAGGACGGGCAGCCTGTGGAAGGCACCTTCTTCTATCCCATGACCGACATCGACGTCGTGCGTGGATCTGGCTGGCATTTCGGAAAGCTGCCGAATGCGGCGGAGAACGGCAACTTCTCGGAGCGGGTCCAGGTCAACGGCGGCATCATGAGGGACGGGAAGGGCTACGGCATCTACGTGCCGGACGCCGATGGCAAAGACGAGGCGAGCGAGGTCCAGGTCAAGGGCTATAAGCCGGCCATCACCGATCTCTCTGGTGCGAACCAGATCGAGCTCTTCCATCCGACGGCCTCGGACAACGCCGCGGGATCAAGCGGCTCGGAGGGGTCGTTCTACTCTGGGTTTGCGGCCGTGGTGGACAACAGCCAGGGGCTGAGCCTCGGCCTCACATCAAGTGGTGGCGTCGTAGCCACCACCAACTACTACATCAAGACGTTCATGCTTGCGGGCACCGCTCCCGACAACAACCCCATCGTGCACAGCATCGTGGCGACGCGTACGGGAGGAGGAACGATCCAGACCACCACGAACGGCAACCTTGACGGAAGCCTGAGCGATGGCGGCGAGGTCCTTGGCCCGAACCACCCCCGCACCGCCCAGACCTCGGTGGTGCCGCAGGGCAAGACGGTAGTCTATACCATGAAGCCCACGGACGGCTATCGCCTGAAGGCCGTGAAGGTGGGCGACGGCACGGGCATCAGCGAGTCGCAGCTGACCGAGATCAACATTTCTGGCATGAATGTCGATGATGAGCGCATGACCCTCCTCGCCACGAACAAGGAAGGCGTACTCAAGCGCGTGAGCGAGAAGGAGTACACCTTCACCTTCCCCGAGAACAACTACGACCACAAGATTCACGTGGAGTATGCGGCCGACTACCACTTCACCAAGGAGTGGGTGGGTGACCCCGCCAGCGAGCTCTCGCTCACGGCGACCCCCTACACGTACAACAAGGCCACGGGCAGGTTCGTGCTGGCCGGCGGCATCAACCCCGTCACCTTCACGGCAAAGGCGACCAGCCAGGGCGTGACGTCAAACACGTCGGGCGGAAAGACGACCTGGAGCATCACCTACCCCTCCGAGGGCGTCGAGGCGAACGGTTGGCCGGCGCTGCCCATAGAGCCGAACGGCAACATGAACGACGACAACATGTACTACTGGTTCGTCACCGAGACGCCGCCGTCGGGCTACACGCTCGAGGGCTACGTCAACGCGAACACGTCGTTTACAAACTTCAAGGAGAGCGACAGCGCCGCTAAGGCAACGGTCAACGCCTATACGGACCGCGCGTACATGTCCTTCTACGAGGGCGAGGGCGGCAAGATCACCAACAGGCGTAAGGCCGAGGTCAAGGGCGTCAAGCAGTGGGACGACTACGACAACGGCTTCGGCACGCGCAAGGACGTGACGATGCACCTGAGCGCAACGGTTGGAGGGGTCACCTACAGCGACGTCCTTCCCGCGCGCACCATAGCGAAGGGCGCCACGGGAGACGGGCTTACCGTCACGTGGGGTGCCGGCGAGGGCTATGCGGGGAAGGTGACGACGGGTACCGGAGACACGGCGGTGACGACAGACGCCTGGGTCTACGCCTCCGCGAGCGACCTGCCCGGCGGGCGCACCTACACGAGGAACCCTGACGGAATCACCTATCATGACGAGGCGGGCGTCACGTACTACGTCAACCAGCTCCCCGCCTTTGACGACAATGGCAACAAGATTACCTATGCCGTGGCCGAAGACGACGTCGAGGGCTACGAGAAGGAGGCGGTCGGTAGCCTGCAGGTGAGCGACGAGGGCGACACGACGAAGGCCATCACGTACACGCAGACCCACAAGAACAAGCTCAAGTCCAAGGAATTTACGACGAGCCTCGCCGTGAGCAAGCTGCTCGAGGGCAAGGCGGCGCCCGAGGGGCTCTTCTCGTTCACGCTCACGCCGGTCGACACCAAGGACAACAGCGGGACGGTGCTCGTCGAGGCCGCAGACACGCCAAGGCCGGCATCGCTCACGGCGAGCAACGCCGGCTCTACGGTCGACGGCGGGCGCGGCAGCGCTGTGACCTTCGGCCCCATAACCTTCAAGTACGAGGACATGCTCGAGAGGGACGCGAGCAACAACGTAACGGGCGTTGCCACCACGCGCACCTTCACCTACGAGGTGAGGGAGGACAACCCCGCCGACTCCAAGTACGACAGGGACTCGAGCGTAAAGACCATCCAGCTCACGGTGACCAACTACAAGGATGGCACGCTGGGAGTCACCCAGAGCCCTGCCGCAAACACCCTGTCGGCCGAGTTCAACAACTCCCTGCGGAAGTTCAATCTCACGGCAGAGAAGGCGTGGGATGGTGGAGACGCTTCCGAGCACACGCAGGTAAAGGTCAAGCTTCGCAAGATGGTGGATGGCGTCACGTCCGACTACCTGCAGGAGCGCACCATCCAGGCAAGCGACGACTGGAAGACCACGTGGGAGAACATCCCCCGCTACGAGCAGAGGGCGGACGGCACGTGGGCGCCCGTCACCTACTCGATCTTCGAGGAGAGCATCAACGGCTACAGCACGAAGGTAACATCCACCGCGAAGGACACCTTCAGGATTGAGACGACCAACTCCGGCGACGCGTGGGAGGCGCTCAAGGGTGAGCAGTCGCTCACGGGTGAGCAGCAGTCGCTTACGGTCCGCCTGCTTAGAAACGGCGTTCCGTATGGGGACGAGAAGACCCTCTCTGGTGACAACTGGACGGCCGAGTGGACGAACCTTCCCGAGGTCGACGAGAACGGAACAGGCGTCGTGTACCTCTACGACTACGAGGTCGTAGACCCCGCCAGCCCCGACGGTGGCTACGCCGCGATGAAGGAGGCGTGGAGGCCTCAGGTTGCGGGCTACGACCCCTCCGTCAACCTGACGGTGACCAACAAGAAGCGCTACCTCAAGGTGAATGCCGAGAAGATCTGGAACGACGGAGGTGACGCCAGCAAGCGCGGCGGCTTCACCATGACGCTCGAGCGCCGCAACACCGACGGCGAGGTGCTGGTGGGCAACTGGACCTACACCGTGAGCGACGATGAAGCCAAGGCGTCCGGTAGTCCCGAGTTCAAGAAGACGTGGGGCACCGGCAGCATGGGCGACGCGAAGATCCCCGTCTCGACGGGCGGGCAGACCAACGTCTACGTCCTCACCGAGTCGACGGTGCCCGACTACTATACCGAGTCCGTCCAGGCCAGCGGGACGATCACCCTCGGCATTCAGACGGATGCCTCCCTGGTGGCGCAATGGTCTGCGCGTGGGGACGCCGCCAAGCCCACGTTCGCCGTCGAGCTGCTGTGCAACGGCGAGGTGATCGAGACCCAGACGCTCTCCGCGGCCAACCAATGGCGGTGTTCGTGGGCTGACAAGCCGACGGTCGACGCAGACGGCACCGTGCTCGTCTACGACTGGCGTGTGGCGGAGCGCCCGGCAGACTGGACCTTCTCCACCACGGGCTTCGAGGACCAGTACGGCGAGAGCAAGGTAGGGAGCACGGACCTCTATAACATCAAGGTGAAGAACACCCTGCTCACCGACGTGACCGTTGCCAAGAAGTGGGTGAAGCAATCGCTGCAGAACGTGGACGTGGAACTCCTGCGCTGGAAGGGCGACGGCGACCCCACCGATAACGACTACAACTCCGCAGAAATTGATTGGAACAACTGGGAGCGCGTGGGTAACGCGTACCGTCACACGTTTGCGCAGAAGGCAAATGACGACGATTACATCAAGTCAGGAGATCCCGGATATCAGAATCCTGGCAATGGAGAGAGATATACCTATGAGGAGCATGTCTTCACCAGGCTTCCGGCCTTCGATGCGGCCTCGGAAACGCCCAAGCAGTACCACTATCGCGTGCATGAGCTGACGACGGGCACGTTCTTCACCACCACGTACGAACGCGTGACAAATCCCAACGAGGTGTCTGTTGCGGTCAACACCAGCACGTTCGAAGCCAACGGTCAGGCTCTCGTAGGCGTGGTCAAGAATATAGAGGGACGCACCTGGCTGAGCGGGGAGCAGCATTCCTTCACCATTACTCCGACGGGAGACAACAAGGACGCCGCGCCCAAGCCACACAAGGCAAAGGCTGACGGCACCAAGGACACGGATGTCCCGGAGGACAGCCCGACCGTCCTCGTCGCGAGCAGCGCGGCAAGCGTGGGTGGCACGGCACGCTTCGCCTACTTTGACCCCATCTTCTATGAGACCACTGAGACGGATGCGGATGTTACCTTCACCTACGCCATCACCGAGGACATTCCCGGCGATGCGGTGGGAACGAGCAAATCCGATGGCCCCACCATCACGTATGCGGATGCCTCGCGAGAACCTGGCTTTGACCGGACGGCGTACACCTGGACCAAGGGCGGCGTGACCTACAGCACCGAGGCCGCGACGGTCAAGGTGAACTTCAAGGTGCAGAACACCCAGATCAGTTCTACGGTGACATACGAGAATCTACCCGCCGGTGCCATCGCGCCCACGTTCACCAACACCTACGACGCAAAGAAGGACGTCACCTTCCCCGTCGCCAAGCGCATCAGGGACTATGCCGGCAAGGCGGGAGACGGCTTCGTCTTCACCGTGACGCCGGTGGGAGACGCGCCTGCCCCCAAGGCGGGCACGGTCGAGCTCGACTACGAGGATGACGACCCGGAAATCCACGGCTCAGTCAAGCAGACGAACGGAACGAGCCCCACCATCCCCGTCAGCCTCTCCGACCTCAACCTCACCGACGCTGCGACCGGGCTCAAGTACGGTACCTTCATCTACGAGGTGCGCGAGAACCACGGAACCAACACGCGCTTCTCCTACACCGACCGTCCCGTGTACGTCCGCCTGACCGTGAGGGACAAGGGCGACGGCACGCTCGAAAGCACCGCCACGTACTACCGCGACGCCACGTGCAAGACGGCCGTCCCGGCCGCCGACGAGGGCGCGGCGACGTTCGAGAACTCCGTCGTGCGCAACGTCCAGGTGACCAAGGAGTGGCACGGCCCCGTGATGTGCGACACGACGCTTCGGGTGGAGCGTCGCTACGCCGACGGCTCCTGGGGGCCGGCCGCGCTCACGAGTGGGGAGGCCAACCCCTTCACCATCCTGCGCAACCGCTTTGCCTCGCTCCCCGAAACCGACGTGACGACCGATACCGCCGGTAGGGAGGTGCGCTCCATCACGCACACCTTCGACGGCCTGCCCGCCTACGACGCGGGCGGCGAGAAGATCGCCTATCGCGTGGTCGAGACCGCGCCCGTCGCATCCGACGGCTTTGCCGTGACGTATCGCAGCGACAACGGCAAGGCCGCAGACGCCGGCTACGCCGTCGCTACCGATGGCGCCGTGCTCGACTCCAACAAGATCACCGTGACCAACACCTACGACCATGGCACCACCGCGCAGATAGCCGTGGTCAAGGAGCTCCTCGGCCGCACGTGGCTCGCGCCCGAGGTCGACACCTACAACTTCGTGCTCACGGCCGTGCGCAACGGCACGAGCGCGGCCGCGGCCGACCTCGCCAGGGTTCCCATGCCCGGTGGCACGCACGCCAGTGCGGATGCACAGTACAGCGTCCTCACCTCGCAGGTCGGCACGGCAGAGAAGCCGACGGGCGCCACGCCGGCTATGAAGACGGGCACGAAGGTCAGCTACGCCGACGAGTACCTGGCACTGTTTGCGCCCATCACCGTCGACGTTTCCGACCTCACCTTCGACTCGTCGACCGGCCGCATGAAGGGCGACTTCTACTACACGCTGCAGGAGGTGCGCCCTGCCTCCCAGACCCCCGCAGGCTCCGCCTTTGCCGTCATCGGCTCCTCCGAGCGCTTCGTCTACCAGGGCGTCACCTATGCGGCGGGCGCCGTGCACACGGTGCACGTCAAGGTCACCGACGATATGCGCGGCAACGTGGTCTCCCGCACCTACTTCGACGAGGACGCCAACGGCATCGGCACGTGGTTCACGCCGGTCGTCACCAACCACTACGACGCGAGCGGCACGGGCAAGGCGAGGATCGTCAAGTACATCCTAGGCGACCGCCCGTGGAGCTCGAGCGACAGCTTCTCCTTCAAGATGCGTCCCGTGGGCAACGCCCCCTGGCGCTATCCGTCTGGCGCTGCGACGGATGCGAACGGCGCGCTCGACATCTCGCTCGCGGGCGGTGCCGCCGGCGCTCCAAACTACCGTACCGTCGACACGCCCGAGCTCACCTTCAGGCTCTCCGACCTCACGCGCACCACGACGGCCGACGGCCTTGACGAGGACGGCGGCACGATCTCCTACTCCGCGGGCGCGGGCGACGGCTTTGCAGGCACCCCGGTGCCTGCCGGCCTCAAGTACGACACCTTCCTCTACGCCATAAGCGAGACGGGTGGTGTCGACGACAAGCTCATCTACGACACCGATACCGAGTACGTGCGCTTCACCGTCATCGACAAGGGCGACGGCACGCTCGACGTGAGCGCCGAGTACCTGCCCGCGACAGACGCCGCTCCGCGCGAGTTCGCCGCGGGCGACCCCGTGGGCGCGCCCTTCACCAACATCGAGAAGAAGGACATCAATGTCACCAAGGTGTGGGACGGCCTGCCGACGGCAGACACCGTCGTCGCCCTCAAGCAGGCCGAGCTGAGCGACGCCGACCTGGCCGCGGCGGACGTGCTGGCGGACGGCGCCACCACCGAGACGAGGACCTGGGGCCACATCTGGAAGGCCGCGGAAAGCGACAAGGTCGATAGCTCCAATGCCCTCAATCCTTACACGTCCGGCGCGCCTGTCGCAGCGGGCAAGACCCTCGTGGGCTACGACGGCAAGGTCTTCGAGGTGAGCCAGGGCTCCTCGGTCGCCGGCTTTGCGAGCGGAAGCGGCACCACCTACTTTGAGGTTCCCAGCGGCTATAGCATCATCAAGGTCGAGCAGGACTACCTCAAGGTGCCTGACGGGTACTTCCCCGCGCAGGTCAACGGCGAGACCTTCTTCGTTCCCAACGACGAGCGCCAGATGTGGAAGACGATAGACTACCGTACGTTCACGACGACGGAGTTCGCGACCGGCTCCGAGGTGACCGAGAGGTTCCGGGGTCTGCCCATGCAGGTGCAGCGCACCGAGAACAACGTGATCGTCGCCAAGCACGTCGTCTACTACGTGGACGAGATGCCCAACGCCGCGCTCTACACCACGACGTACGCAACCACCAACGTGGGCGGCACGGACGGCTCGGTGGCCACCCGCACCGTCGTCGTGACCAACAGGAGCACCTATGCCAGCACGGGCACGGCCTCGGTTCGCGTCATCAAGGACCTACAGGGCCGCGCGTGGCACAAGAACGTCGCCGACGAGGAGGGTGGCCTCTCCCAGCAGGAGGATCAGTTCCGCTTCACGCTCACCCCGCTCGGGCGAGCGCAGTACGACGAGGCGACCGGAGCCGAGAAGGCCGACCTTCTCACCGATAGCATCCCCATGCCCGCGGGCTCGACGTCGGTTGCCTCGATGGACGTGTCGGAGAGCTCCGACTGGCGCACCGACTCTCAGCGCGAGGCGGGCTTCGCCAACATCAACATCAGCCTCTCCGATCTCACCCACGCCGCCGACGGCACGTGGAAGGGCGACTTCTACTACCGGCTCGCCGAGCACATCGGCGACGACTACGTCGCGCTCGAGAAGGTGACCGACGAGGGTGAGCTCAAGACCATCCAGAACTACCACACCATAGCCGGCGAGAAGTACAAGCCCGTGTCGCTCACGTGGGGTGCGGCCACCGCCGAGCAGAGGCAGGCCCACGCCTGGTGGCTCGACACTGAGCGCTCCATCGCCTTCACGTCGAACACCTGGGGTGTGCACGTCCACGCCCAGGACGCCGGCAACGGCACCATCGCGACCACGATCACGTACGAGGACAACTCCTCCGAGAGCTCCGACTACATCACGACGGCGCCCGCGTACACCAACTACTATGACGCCTCCGGCCTCAGCCACACGGCGATCATCAAGCACATCGCCGGCCGCGACTGGGAGACCGCCGAGGGCGAGGCCGACGCCAAGGCGACAAAGCAGGCCGACGGCAGCGTGACGCTTGCGGGCGACGCTTTCCGCTTCAAGTTCCAGCAGGTGGGTGGTGCCGTCATGGATCCCACCACGGGCACCCACGACTACACCGACCTGAACGACGGCATCGTCGTCGACGCCGACACGTGGATGACGCCAGCCGCGACGCCCACCTCCGTCGGTATCGCCGGCATCAACAACCGAACCGACCGCGCGATTCGCTCCGGCGAGGGCATCTACCGCCTCGACCAGCTGACCTACAACAACGACCACAACCGCTACGAGGGATCCTTCGTCCACGTGATCAACGAGGTCGAGAGCCACGCCGAAAATGGTGCCGTCGTGTGGCCCAAGGTCGCCGACATGGAGTACGACAAGACGAACGTCTACATGCAGACCCTCGTCTGGGACAGGGGAGACGGCACGCTCGGCACTTGGCACCGCTTCTTCACCGACGCGACCTGCAGCGCATCCTCCGAGATCGTCGGCCACGAGGTGTGGGTCGACGAGAGCGGCTATCCTACGGTCAACCAGAGCCTGGACGCCAACGCGACGGAGACCGTCACGGTCGGCTCGAACACCGTCACGATTCCCACCTATACCGACGAGGACGGCAAGGTCTACACCCGGGTCAACGCCGCGTACTTCTTCAACAGCCGCACCATCGAGATCCCCGTCACCAAGCAGTGGGTGGGCATGCCGGTCGAGAGCGTCACGCTGCACCTGCAGCGCGCGCTCGTGCCTGCGGACAAGCCGATCGACGACATAAATGACGCCTACGTCATGGGCGTCGAGGGCGACGCCAGCCAGCCCGGCTTTGCCGACGCGAACGCCCAGGGCACGTCCAACTTCGAGACCTGGCGCGCCGTGGGTCACGTGACGACGCTCGATCGCGGCGACTTCCTCAAGGCCGACGGCACGCCCGACTACGACGCGTTGGCAGGCGGCGGCGAGTCCAACACCGTGACGCGCACCTATGCGGGCAGCGAGAGTGGCGGGACCATGCGCCCGGCCATCGACGGCTTCAACAAGGACCTGCCGATGTTCGTCGTGAACGACGGCAAGATCGGCCGCGCCGGCGATGCCGTGGGCACGCTCTACCGTGCCATCTACCGCCTGGTGGAGGACGACACGTCAGACACCTACAAGCCAGCCTTTGCAAGCAGGGACACGGGCAGGGCGACGAACGAGAACTACTTCGTGAGGTCCGGCTCGCTCGTGGTGACCAACACCACCACGGCGACCAACGAGGCCAACATCACGGCTGGAAAGCAGCTCGTGGACCGCACCTGGAGCGACTCCGACGCCTTCACCTACACCCTCACGCCCCTTGGCAAAGGCACGTACCACACGGCGGACACCGCGGCCGCCTACAACAGTGAGCACAACCTCCACGAGGGAGACGAGGGCTACGTGCGCGCAGGCGACCTCGTCACCACCACGACGGGCACGGGCGACGCGGCGCGCACCAAGGCGACGCTCGCGACCGACGGCTCGGGCCAGGCGGTCACGGCTGGCGTCCCGATGCCCGAGGCCGCCCGCCAGGTGGAGGGCTACGACAAGGCGCTTGGCTCCAACCAGGCGGTCGCCACCATCAAGACGGCCCCCCTCGGCGAGGGAGAGCACCTCGCGCGCTTCGGTTCCATCACCTACGGCACGGACATCCTCGAGCTGAACCCCACGGGCAGGCACTTGCAGGGCGACTACTACTACGAGATGCGCGAGGACATCCCCGCGGGCGCCATCGCCATGGAGCGCAGGGCCGCCGAGGGAGACGAGACGCGCAAGACGGCCACGTTCGCGATAAGCGGCAACACGGCAACGCCGGATGCCAACGGAAGCACCCTCACCTACGAGAGGGCGAAGACGCTTGATGGCTTCGACCTTGGTGCCTACTACTGGAAGGTGCCCTACGACGCCACCAAGACCGCGGAGCAGAACAGGGTTGCCGGCTATGACGGCATCCTCTACGACGGAACCGTCCACACGGTCCACGTCCAGGTGCGCGAGAACCGCACCGACAGGCTCCAGGTCGTGGTCGCCTACGACGAGACCGATCAGTCTGACACGGCGACGGGCCTCGCCTTCACGCCGGTCTTCACCAACCACTACGAGACAGAGGTGCCCATCGCCTTCAACCTGGTGAAGAGCGTGCGCGGCGGCAACTGGGGCGACATCGAGCACGGCAGCGCCGACGACCTCAGGTTCTTCTTCGAGATCCACCCGACCTCCGGCGCACCGTTCCGCGCGCCAGAGGGGGTCCGGGTCATCGAGGCTACAGACCCGCTTACCGAAGAGGGCGTCTTCCAGAAGATGTCCGACGGCGGCGTCCTCGTGCTGCTCAGGGTGCTCGGCACCGACTTTGGCAACCAAAGCGACCAGCTGCGCACGCTGCCGCCCATGCTCGTGCGCAAGTCCGACCTCGGAAAGACGGTGACTTCCGCGGGCAAGGACGCCTCGGGCAGGGGCCTCACCTACAGCGACGGCACCGCCGTCCCCGTGGGCGTTGCCTACGACCGTCTCGTGTACTACCTCAAGGAGACGGAGCCCGAGGACGCCTACGCCAACGTCAAGTACGACACGGACGAGGAGTACGTGCAGGTCACGATCGTCGACCGGCGCGACGGAACGCTCGACTACCAGCTGAAGTACTACAAGGACCGCGCCTGCACGCAGCTGCGCCGCGTCGAGGAGACCTCGGGCGGGCAGACCTCGGTGGTCGACGACACCAAGGCGCCCTTCACCAACGCCCTCGAGACCGAGCTCGTGGTCCGCAAGGAGTGGTCGGGCGTCCCGAACGCCACGGCCACGGTGGTGCTCGAGCGCAACGAGATCAACCTCGAGGGGCTCAAGAGGGGCACCACCATCAACATCTCCGGTATGACGGATGACGAGACGCCCATCGAGTTCGGCGGCACGTGGTACGCAGTTCCCAACAGCGTCCTGAGCGCCGACGGCAACTGGAAGCGTGACTGGCGAGGCGACGCCACGCACGAGTTCAGCCAGAGCGACATCGGGGCCGACGGCACGGCCGAGTGGCGCGTGGGCGGCCTGATCACCCAGGACATCCGCACCGACATGGACGGCGATCGCCCGGGGCAGTGGACCAACTACGGCTACGTGTACCGCATCACGGAGACGAGCCCCGAGGTCGGCACGTCGACCGATAGCGTCAAGTCCATAAGCTACGGCACGAACGACGCGGACCGCTACTCCTATACCACGCACAAGACGGCGAAGGCCACCGGCGACAAGACGCCCGCGCTCGTGGTGACCAACGAGTCCAACTACGCCACCGCGGGCGACGCGTCCGTCAGCGTCGTGAAGCAGCTCATGGGTCGCCAGTGGACGGCCGGCGACGACTTCGAGTTCGTCATCGAGCCCAAGGGCGTCGGCCGCTACGACGAGAACGGCGAGCTGCAGAGCACGCCGAAGACGGACGACGATGCCAAGGCCCTGGCCCAGGCCACCATCGCGCAGGGGCAGGACAAGGCCCACGCGAAGGTCGACGCCGCCAGGTTCGTCAGCGCGAACGAGTACAGCGCCGACTTCCCGAAGCTCAGCTACAGCCTCGACAGCACGAAGCTTACCCGCACGGAGAGCGGTGCCTACGTCGCCGACTACTACTACACCGTGCGTGAGAAGATCGACTCCGCGGCCGTGGGCCTGCGCGAGCTGACGAGCGAAGAGGTGGCGTTGCCGGACTTCGCCACCAGGGAGCACCGCATCTTCAACGGCAAGACCTACGAGGTGACTACCGACACCTACGGGGCAAGCCCCACCGCGCACACCTTCTGGCTCGACCGCTCCGACGGCGTCGTGTACACGAACGAGTCGCATGACGTCCGCGTGCACCTGACGGACAACGGCAACGGGACCCTCTCGTCGCAGGTCTCCTACGACGGACGTCCCGCCGGCGGCTTCGTCCCCGTGTTCACCAACTACTACGACGCCTCGGGCAAGGTCGCCATCAAGGTGCGCAAGCACATCGTGGGCGGAAACGACGCCGGTGCGTACAACGGCGCCTACCGCTTCGAGCTGACGCCCATGCCGGGCGCCGCTTGGAACACGAACACCAACGCGCTCCACACCACGGTGACGCTCGACGACGCCACGAGAAACGACGGCGAGAGCGACTTCGGCGAGGGCGGAGACTTCAAGGCGGACGGGTGGTACTACCTCTCCGACCTCAACGGCGCGAGCACCGGTAGCTTCGTCTACGCCATCCACGAGGTCGACCCCGCCAACGAGGCCACCTACCTCAAGGACGACCGCAACGGAAACGGCGTCGCGGACGCCCTCCAGTACAAGGTGGGCGACGGCCTCGAGACGGCGACGCACATCCGCGGCCTCGACTACGACGGCAAGACCATCTACGCCAAGCTGACCATCGCCGACGACGGCAAGGGCTCGCTCAGGCCCAAGCTCGAGTTCTTCACCTCTCCCGACTGCAGCCCCGCGAGCCTCATGACCGACGCCTCGGGCGCGCCGGCCCAGGCCGCCCAGTTCGACAACGCGAGGCTGCGCGACATCACGGTCGACAAGGTCTGGGTGGGCGACGCCGTGAGCGACGTCACCATCACGCTCCAGAGGTCCGAGGACGGAACCACCTGGTCTGACGCCGCGACGGCGACCATCGCCAAGGACGCCACGGGCGAGCAGCTCAGGGCAAAGTTCGAGGACCTTCCCGCCTACACGGCCTCCGGCACCGAGATCTCCTGGCGCGTGGTCGAGGCCGCGGGCGAGAACTTCTCGTCCGACGCGGCGGCGCCCGCGGGCAAGGCCGTGCCGCGCCTCGGCCAGCCGGGCGAGGGCGAGGTCACCGTCACCAACACCAACACGACGAAGATAGAGTTCAAGGGAACCAAGGAGTGGGTCGACGGCGGCAGGGACCACACTGCCGACGCCGCGGCGCCCACGCTCACGCTGCGCCGCACGACGGGCGCCGTGCCCGAGGGCGGCCATGCCGCAGACGACGCGACGGGCATCGAGACCGTCGCGGTCGACGGCACGAACGTCACGCTCGAGTGGAGCGCCGACAAGACCAGCTTCACCTACGCGGGGCTGCCGATGTTCGACACCGAGGGGCACCACTACGCCTACTGGGCGGTCGAGGATCAGGTGAGCGGCTACGAGGCCCCCACCTACCACAACCCGGGCGCAGGCGCGCACACGGACCGCATCGAGAACGGCGGCATGGTGACCAACGCCATCCACCAGGAGAAGGTCTCTGTCCAGGGCGAGAAGACGTGGAGCCACGGCGACAACCCCGCCGACGCCCGGCCCACCCACGCCACCGTCCGCCTGCTCGCCAACGGAGCGCCCGTTTCGGGCAAGGAGATCGTGCTCGACGGGACTGCGGACGCAGCCGCCGGCACCACGGTCGAGAGCGGGGAGTACGAGGCGTGGAAGTTCAGGTTCTCCGACCTCGACAAGTACGATGCCGCGGGCGCCGAGATCACCTACACCGTGCGCGAGGACCACGTCGCCGGCTACAGGAGCGAGGTCACGGGCAGCGCTGCCGCCGGCTTCACCGTCACGAACACCTTCACGTCCAACACGCTCGGCGACATCCTCAGGGTGAGCAAGACCGTCGAGGTGCCCGCGGGGCAGGACGCCTGGACGTGGCCGAGTGACGCCGACTTCGTGTTCTACCTGCTCGACGCAGGCAACACCGCCAACATCACGCAGCCCATGCCCGCAGGGTCCGTCTTCGACAACGAGACGTACAAGCGCGTCGACGTGACGCGCGCGGGCCAGGGCGCCACCTTCGGCCCCATCAACTACGACACGCCGGGCACCTACACCTACCGCGTGCGCGAGATGACGCCGGCCGAGGCGAGCACGGAGCAGCAGCCCGGCATGACCTACGACACCGAGGTCTACACGATTGTCGTGACCGTGGCGGACGACATGTCCATCTCGACGAGGGCGACCAGGTCGGACGGGACCGAGCTTGAGCGCACCGGCGCAGGCGGCACGTACGACCTCGCCTTTGCCAACCACTACGACAAGACCAGGGTCGACTACGTCATGGTCGCCGAGAAGGCCTACATGGACCGCTCGCGGCTCGCCGAGGACGGCACCGCGCTCGACGTGATCGGCGAGGCGAGCGGCAGGTTCGCGTTCACGATGCGCCCTGTCGGCGCGACTGCCGCAGACGCGCCCATGCCCACCGACTACTACTCGTCCGCGACGGGCACCGGGCTGCAGGGCTCTGGCGCCAACCGCGTCTACTACGCGAGAAACGACAGCTACCGCGTCCTGTTCGAGCAGGATGCCTCGCACGCCCTCGAGTTCACGGCCGAGATGGCCGGCAAGACGTTTGCCTACGAGCTGGCCGAGGTCATTCCCGACGACGCGGTGTACGTCGGCGACGGCTTCTGGTACAACGCGGCCGACGAGACGGTCTACGACGGCGTGATCCACACGCGCACCCTCGAGGTGTCCATGCCTGACGGCGTGCTCACCATCGGCACGAGCGGCGGCGCTCACACCGACAAGATGCTCAATCCCGAGAGGGGCACGAGGTACGCGGACGCGAAGGGTACGCCGACCGTCCCCGTACCCGACGACCTTGGGTCCAACCCGATGTACCCGCGCCACAAGAACAGCGCGCCAAACTTCCTCAACTTCAAGAACCCCACGATCGACGTCACAGCCACCAAGGTGTGGGACGACGCGAACAACCAGGACGGCCGGCGCCCGGAGAGCATGGCCTTCAAGATCCGCCGCGCCGACAGGCAGACTCCCGTGACAGACGTGTACGGTCACGAGCTGACCGAGGCAGAGCTCACGCAGGCCATCGCCGGGACCGCCGAGGGCACGCTCACGGCCACGTGGAAGGACCTGCCACGCTTCGAGCGCATCGACAGCGACTCCACCGCGAGCAACCCGCGCTATCGCCGCATCCGCTACGAGGTGACCGAGGTCGACGACAGCGGCATGACGACGACGCCCGCCGGCTACCACGCGCGCACCACGGGCGACGACGAGCACGGCTTCACCATCACCAACACGCACGTGCCTGCAGAGGTGGACGTCAATGTCACCAAGGCGTGGGAGGACGTCGACGACCGCGACGCCCTGCGTCCCTCCGTCGTGACCTTCCACATCGACCAGAGGCTCGACAACAAGACGGCCGCCGACTACCGCGCGGCGCAGGTCGCCGAGGCCACGAGCGGTTGGAAGGCGAGCTGGTCCGGCCTGCCCGCCAAGTGGGGCGGCCAGGACCTCTCGTACGCACTTCGCGAGGACGCCGTCTTTGGCTACGAGGCGGGCGACTTCGTCGAGGGCGACTCGTCCGTGCGCGCGACGCTCAGGTGGGCCGAGGGCGCCGAGAGGCCTTCGAGCGTGAACGTCACGCTGGTTACCGAGACCGGGGACTCCACGTCGCGCACCGCCACGCTGAGCGAGGCCAACGGATGGACCGCGGTGTTCGACGGCATCAACAAGGACGTGGCTCCGCGCTACTCCGTCTACGCGAGCCTCACGAACGCACAGGCCGACGCGAGCGACCTTGCGGTTGCCGTGGTGAAGAACTACACCATCACCAACACGCACGTGCCCGCCACGACGACGGTCAGGGCGAGGAAGATCTGGGTCGACGGGGCCGACAAGTCGTCGCGCGCAGACGTCAGGCTCACGCTTGCCGCGACGGCCGACGGCACCGACGTGACCGATAGGGTGATGGCGGAGTCCGGCCAGAGCGCAACCAAGACGATCGCGCGCGACGCCGAGGGCGACGGCCTTGCCGTCGCGTGGGCGAACATGCCCGAGAGCATCGTGCTCGAGGGCGTGACCCACCAGGTGGAGTACAGCCTGAGCGAGGAGGCGATCGACGGCTATGCGCTCACCATCGCGGGCAACGCCGCCGAGGGCTTCACCGTCACCAACACGCTGGTCGGCACCACCAAGGTGGAGGGCACCAAGGTCTGGGTGGACGGCGGGCTCATTCACGACAACCCGCACGACGTCACGCTCCAGCTCTGGCGCAAGAGCGCCAAGGGCGGCACCACGGCCGAGCTCACTTCCTACATGCCCGAGTGGGACGGCAACGGGTGGAGCTTCGCCGACCTGCCCTCATACGACGCCGAGGGCTACGCCTACCGCTACTACGTGGTCGAGCGCAGCGTCATGGGCTACGAGACCATCTACGACAACGGCGAGGGCGGTCCCACCGACCGCGCGCTCAACGGAGCGACGATCACCAACAGGGTCATCGACCACCCGCTCGCCTTCACCGCGACGAAGGCGTGGGACGACAACGACAACGAGGAGGGCCTGCGCACAGACGTGACCCTCCACCTCGAGAGGACCGTCGAGGGCGATGCGGCGCCGACGCGCATGGACGCTCGCTACGACCGCCACATAGCGGCCGACGCCTCGGGAGACGCGCTCACGGTCACCTGGGACGACCTGCCGCGCCTCGACGAGGGCAGGCCCATCACCTACACCGTGGTCGAGGACGCCGTCACGGGCTACGACACGACCGTCGAGGGCGACCAGGAGCGCGGATTTACCGTCGTCAACCGGCGCGAGACGGGCACCGTCGCGGTGCGCGTCACCAAGGCGTGGGACGACAACGACAACAGCGAGCGGCTGCGCCCGGAGGCCGTCACCTTCCACCTCATGGCGCAGACCGCCGCCGGCTGGCACAAAGATATGGGCACGGCCGAGGCCAGGGCAAGCTCGTCCTGGCAGGCCCAGTGGGCCAACATGCCCACGCACCGCAACGGCGAGAAGATCACCTACTCCGTGATCGAGGACAGCGTGCCCGGCTACTTCGTGAGCGACACGAGCGAGATGGCCCTCGCCGCCAGCGGCGCCGGGACCACCTACGAGTGCACGGTCACCAACAAGCGTGCGGTTCCCACCGGAAGGGTCTCGGTCGAGAAGATCTGGGACGACGCCGAGAACCAGGACGGCATGCGCGAGGAGGTCGTGCTGCGGCTCGAGGCGCTTGGCGCCGACGGCACGTGGAGGTGCGCGCAGGCCGGCGGCTCCGACGTACCCGACAAGCTCATGGGCACCGACACCAGCGCGAGGTTCGTGCGCAACGTCTCGATCGGTGCGGACGGGCGCCTGGCCGACGCCGACGGAACGCAGGACGATGACTCTGCCGCCATCTGGAGCGGCCTGCCCACGGAGCGCACCCTGACCGGTGCGTCCCTGACGAGCGCCGAGGCTGGCACCGAGAACGGTGCCCAGGTCACCGCGAACGCGGACGGCCAGAATGCCACTGGCGCGCTTGCGGCGAACGCCGCCTCGGCAGACACCCGGGACGGTGCCCAGGCAGACGCCGAGCCCGATGCCCAGGCAGCCGCACAGGGCGACGCCTCCGGCAGCGGTTCCGTCTCTGGCAACGAGCCCGACGCCGCGTCCGGCGGCAGCGAGGGTGCCGCGACCGACGGCGGCGGGTCTGCCGGCCAGTCTGCCGACGGCGCCTCCGGCTCCCACGAGACGTCGTCCGGCTCCACGGCCGCTGAGTCCAGCGCCACACCCGGCACGACCACGCCCAGCACGAGCGGAGACGCCGGCTCCGGTGTCACGACGCAATCCGACGGCACCTCTCCCAGCGGAGGCCGGCAGCCCTCGCTGCTCGGCGCCCTCGCGTCCTTCCTCTCGCCGCGCCGCGCCTATGCGGACGAGACGGTGCCCGTGATCTACCGCGTGGTCGAGTACCACGTCGAGCACCGAGACGGTGGAGACGTCTGGGTTGCGGGCGCGCCTGACGGCTATGTCGCCGTGACGACGCAGACCGGCAACGGCACCTTCGTCGTGACGAACATCCACGAGCCGGAGGCGCGCGACGTGACCGTGCGCAAGGCCTGGGACGACGCGAAGATGCCCGCAGGCAGGCAGCGGCCGTCGTCCGTCACGGTGCAGCTGCTCGCCGACGGCGAGGCGCTGGGCGCGCCCGTCACGCTGACGGGCGACGACTGGACCCACGTCTGGCGCGAGATGCCCGTCCGCCGCGCGGGACAGGAGATTGAGTACACGGCCGAGGAGGTCGGCGTGCCCACGGGCTACACGAGCTCCGGTGCGCCCTCCGGCGACGCCTACGTCATCACCAACGTGTACAACGGACCGGTCACGGTCACGGCGATCAAGCTGTGGAACGACATGGCCGGCAAGAGCATCGAGCCGGGCGATGGCGTGAGGACGCCCGAGGTGAGGATGCAGCTCTTCAAGAACGGCGAGCCTTACGGCGACGCGCTGACCGTCCCCGACTCGGCCGAGGCAACCGACGACAAGATGCGGGTCACGTGGCCCGACCTCGAGAGCTACGAGGGTGGCGAGGAGAACGTCTATACGGTCGAGGAGACCGTCGTGGACGCCAAGGACGGTGAGAACACCCTCACCGCGACGCAGACGAGCATGTCCGACACCATCACCAGGGACGGCACCGTCACGTTCGTCAACACGCTCAAGGTTGTCGAGCCCGAGCCCGAGCCCAAGCCCGAGCCTACGCCTGATGACCCGAACAAGATAATCAAGGTCACCTACGTCGACCACCTGCTCGGCGAGGATGGCAAGGGCGGCTCGCTCAAGACCTCGACGGGAGCCGAGGAGCTGGTCAAGGTCTTCAAGGTCCGTGCCGGCGACCTCAACGTCGCAAACCTGCGCACGCCTGACGAGAACCCGCTGACCAGCGCCCCGCTCGAGACCGCCGCAGATGATGAGCGCGCGAGTGCGGAGGCTGCCGCCAGCGAGCTCTCCACCCAGG
Organism: Olsenella sp.; assembly: GCA_017941585.1. Taxonomy (GTDB): domain Bacteria; phylum Actinomycetota; class Coriobacteriia; order Coriobacteriales; family Atopobiaceae; genus Olsenella_J. Next base: position 23,178 of record JAGAWD010000288.1, read on the forward strand.
AACTCTCCACCCAGGAAGAGGTCAGGGTGACCCATGACGGCAGCTCCGAGAGCCACAAGGGCTACGAGTTCACTGGCTGGACCGTCAACCGCGACCAGTTTGGCGACTACGTGATGGTGGCTCACCACAAGCCCACCTCCGAGGCCCATACGGTTTGGGTGGACGGGCAGACCGGCGAGACCTGGGACGGCCAGCCGGGCGACCCCGCCCACGACGGCCTGAGGTTCGTCGGGTGGAAGCAGGTGACTGACGCCGCGGGCAACATCATCAACGTCGCCCAGTACGAGGCGGTCCCGAACGAGGCCTCGGGCAGCGGCACGCGCGGATCCGGCACCACGATCCAGACGCCCATCGGCCCGCTGTCGGCATCGTCGGTGAGGGGCAGCGCACCTCTTGTCACGCCCGCTGCCGCACGCGCCGTCAGCCCGCTTGCGCAGACGAGCGACGACACCAACATGGTTCCGGCAATCGTTCTCGCCGTGGCGGCGACCGGCTTGCTGGTGGCGGCCGTCGTCATCCGTCGCAGGAAGTAGGTGCGCAGCGCACCGGTGCGGACACGGTCCGCACCGGTGTCGGCATAGCGTCGGTCCACATGAATCCTTGGGGCCGCGAGACGGGACGCCTCCCATCTCGCGGCCCCTTCGGTTGGATACGAAAGGCCCTCCGACCGCACGGTCGGAGGGGCTGGTCGTCGTTTCCGTAACCGGCCTTTGAGGGATGCGGAATTCGACCCATCGAAACTTCTGGCGGATCTGCCCGGTAGGGTTTCGGGCGTAAAGTAGCCCCGAGTGTACGGTGTCACGACGACTTCCGGCGCAAAACCCCGTCGAGTGCGGGAC
>JAGAWD010000289.1 GCA_017941585.1 Olsenella sp.
GAGAACGTGGGGCTCGTCGTCCGCACCGTCGGGCAGGGCGCGAGCGCCCGCGCGTTCGCGCGCGACCTCAGGAACCTGCTCTCCGTCTGGAGCGAGATGCAGGCGAACACGAAGCGCCTCAGGACGCCCTGCTGCATCTTCCAGGAGCCAGACCTCTGCGAGCGCGTCGTGCGCGACTGGCTCACCGAGGACGTGGACGCGATCGTCATCGACGACGAGGCGAGCTACGAGTCGATGCGCGAGGTGACGGGCCGCATATCCCGCCGCGCAAAGGGGAAGATCCGCCGCTACGACGGCGTCACCAACGTCTTCGAGCACTACGGCCTCGAGCGCCAGCTCGCCGAGGCGTTCTCGCGGCAGGTGCCGCTCAAGTCGGGCGGGTATCTCGTCATCGACGAGACCGAGGCGCTTATCGCGGTCGACGTGAACACCGGCCACCACAAGGGCAAGGGCAGCCAGGAGGAGGCGATACTCGAGGTCAACCTCGAGGCCGTCGAGGAGGTCGCGCGCCAGCTGCGCCTCAGGAACATAGGCGGGCTCGTCGTCCTTGACCTCATAGACATGAAGTCCCGCAAGCACCAGAAGCAGGTGTACCGCGCGCTCAAGGACGCGCTCAAGCGCGACCGCGCCCGCACGAACGTCCTCGAGATCTCCGAGCTCGGGCTTCTCGAGATGTCGCGCCAGCGCCAGGACCGCTCGATCCTGTCGATGCTCACGTCGAAGTGCCCCTACTGCTCCGGCCACGGGCTCGTCAAGTCGCCCATGTCGATCTCGATAGAGCTGCAGCGCAAGCTGACCTCCCTCCTCAGAAAGGCCGATGCCGACAAAAAGCCGTTCGAGCCGAAGATCGTCATCGCCCCCCAGGTGATGCAGCGCCTCAGGACCGAGGATGCCGATATTCTCGCGCAAATGCAGAAGCAGTTCAACACGCGGCTCACCTTCGTCTCGGAGCTCCACCGCCACCCCGAGTCGTTTTCCATACTGGACGCGGCCACCTCCCAAGTGCTATACTCTCAGACATGAAGACATACGCCCTCATAGCCGCGGCGCTTTCAGCCGCAACGCTTTTCGGAAAACCGGCCGACGAAGCCAGGATCACCGCCGACCGCATCGCCGCCGACAACGTGACCGGCGCGCTTGCCGCCTCTGGCCACGTGAGGGCCGTCTCCGCGCCCGTTACCCTGTGGGCCGACTCGGTGACCCGGGACTCTGAAGGCGAGTTCACGTTCGCGGACCCGACCCACCTCACGACGTGTACCAACGACTGGGACCATCTCCACTGGCGCGTTTCGGGCGAAGTGCGCTTCAAGGACGGCCGCTACGTGCTGCTGAAGAACGCGTGGCTCAGGATGTGGGACATCCCCGTCCTGTGGCTTCCGTGGTGGTACTATCCGATGGACACCGACTACGGCTGGCGCGTCATGCCCGGCTACACCACGCGCTGGGGCCCGACGCTCCTGACGAAGTACGTCTACGGCATCTGCGGCAGCGTGGGCGAAGGTGCCTACGGGCTTGCGGGCAGCACGCGCTTCGACCTGAGGGAGAAGAACGGCGTGGCACTCGGGCAGTCCGTGAGGTGGAGTCTCGGCGACTGGGGCCAGGGCAAGTTCAAGGTCTACTACGCGTGGGACGACGATGCCAGCCGCTACGACCGCCACTGGAACGACGTGAACGAGTGGCACTACAGCCACTGGGGCAACGAGGTCGACCGCGATCGCTACGGCCTGAGCATCGAGCACCGCGCCGAGCTGACCGAGCGCGACGTGTTCTGGTTCAAGGCGGTCTACTACAGCGACTCGCACTTCCACCACGACTTCCTCAGGAAGACGATGATGGGCGACGGCAACACCTTCGCCACCCACCTCGCGAACGAGCTCGCGTGGGAGCACGTCGAGCGCTCGGCGTCCGCCGGCGTGAGCGTGGCGGGTCCGCTCAACGACTTCTATCCGGGCGTGGCGCGTCTCCCCGAGTTCTACTTCGACGTCAACCCGATGCCGGTCTGGTCGCTTCCCGTCAACTACGAGTCGCAGACGCGCATCGGCTATCTCGACCGGGACTACGCCAAGTACGGAAGCCGCGACACGCCGACGCAGTACCGTTTCACGCCGGGACCGTGGGCCAACTACAACGCCTTCCGCCTCGACACGTACCATCGCCTCACGCTGCCGATGAAGTTCGCCGACGTCCTCTCGGTCGTTCCGCGCTTCGGCCTGAGGGGGAC
>JAGAWD010000290.1 GCA_017941585.1 Olsenella sp.
AGCGCAAAAGTGGCTCGAGTGGACGAACGGCGAATCCATTCGACGCCGATTTGCGCTCCAAGGAATCCACTCGACCGTGATTTGCGCTCCGAGGGAGCCGGGGCGAATCCACTCGAGGCCGATTTGCGCTCCGAGGGAGCCGGGGCGAATCCACTCGACGCCGATTTGCGCTCCGAGGAATCCACTCGACGGTGATTTGCGCTCCGAGGGTGCCGAGGCGAATCCACTCGACGCCGATTTGCGCTCCGAGGGACCAGGACAATTGCCGGCGCAGCAGCCCTAGTACCGGTACAGGTTGTTCAGCAGCGCAAGAACCTTGCCGCCGTAGTCCGCACCGGCCCACCTGCCGCTCAGCTCGCTCACGAAGGGGGCGCATCCCCTCTTAACGTAACCAAAGCGCTGGTCGACGCAAGGGTTGTTCAGCGGCTCGGTCGAGGCGTAGGCCTTAAGGTGCTGCACCTGTGCGAGCAGCCCCTCCCGCACCGAGCCAAAGCGGTTGCCGGAGCCGGGGACGCTGGAGTTGGCGCCGAGACCGGCGAAGTTGCACATATCAGGGGTGACGGCGCCAGTAAAGGAGAGGTAGCCCGTCTCGTGCATGGCCTGCGCGAACACGACATCACCCGAGACGCCCTCGGACTGTGCCTCCTCAACCAGGATCTGGCAGAACTCCTCGATCGAGGACGCGCCGTAGCGACCGAGCACGTCGGCGGGATAGTCATGCCCGCTTGCGTGATAGCAGGCCACCATGGAGCCCACGCTCGAGAAGGTCGGCGCCATGATGGGGGCGTCGTTCGCCGCAGAGGCGGTGGCACCCTCGGAGCACGCATACCACGCGACCCCCTCGGCCATCCAGCCCTCGGAGACCAGGAAGTCGTCCTCCTGCCTGCTTGCAGTGTAGTTGTGCGTGCCTACCTGGGCGTTCGGGTTGTACTGGCGGTAGAGCGGCACCCTCTCCTCGTCATCGGAATACCAGCCGACTCCCTCGTATCTCCAACCCACGGACTCGAGATGGTCGCGCTCGCCGGCGCTGGTAGTGTAGTGGTGGTCACCAGCAAAGGGGTTGTACAGGCGGAAGACGGGCGTCTCGGACGAGGCGGGGGCGTTCCAGCCGACCCCCTCGTACCTCCAGCCCTCACGGACGAGGAAGGACAGCTCGGAGGAGTCGCCCGTGTAGAAGTGTTCACCGGTGTAGGAATTGTACAGGCGATACATGGGCGCTTCCGCATCCTCGGCCAAAGCCGGGCCTGCGGGCAGCACGCAGGCAAGCGCGAGGACGGAAACGAGCGCACCGAGCATACGTTGCGTCAGCTTCATGTCGTACCCCCTTGTTCGTACTCCCCTAGCGGGGCCATCGTGTCGCGTTCGAAAAAACGTGGTCGACGTCGCAACGCCAAGATTATCTCGCCATTCTATCAGCCAACCCCATGTCAGCCAACCCCATGTCAGCCGATCCCATACCAGCCAACACCCTCGTCGTGCCAGCCGATGGAGACGAGCGTGTCTCGCTCTACCTCGCTCGTGGTGTAGTTGTGCGACCCCGTAGCCGCATTGGGGTTGTACTGCCTCCAGAGGGGCGTGCCCCCTCCGGAGCGCCACCCCTCCCCCTCGTAGGACCACCCCGCCGCGACGAGGGAGTCGCGCTCGCCCTCGCTGGTGGTGTAGTGGTGATCTCCGGCGTAGGGGTTGTACAGGCGGAAGACGGGCTCACCCGAGGAGGGCGCGACCCAGCCCACCCCCTCGTGGGACCAGCCCACGGCGACGAGGGAGTCGCGCTCGAACTCGCTCGCGGTGTAGAAGTGCTCTCCGCTGTTGGGGTTGTAGAGGCGCTGCATGGGAACGCCGGAGTCGACGATCTGGAACGTCGTGCGCGCGGAGCCGGCATAGTTGCCCCTGCCGTAGACGGTCGCCGTCGCCGTCCCGGGAAGGACGTTGTTCGTGTATGAGACCGAGTAGTCGGTCCCGGCCCTGAGCGCGCGCTCCCCCAGTCGCACCGTCACGGCCGGCACGAGGGCCCTTCCCGTGTACGCCTGGTCGTCCGCGGCAACCGAGGCGCCGGAAATGTCACGCGCGGAGATGGCGAAGGAGCCCGCCGCCCTGCCGGTGTACCTGCCCCTTCCCGAGATGACCACCCATGCGGTCCCAACGTTCACGTTGTCGTAGTAGGCGTCCACGACGTAGTCGGTCCCCTCGACGAGCGTAGCGGAGCCCATCGTGACCCTGGGCGACGGCCTGAGGGCCGTGCCGTCGTACGTCTGCCCCGGCACCGCCACCCCGACGCCCATGGTCTGCCTGACGGAGACCGTCCTGGAGGCGCTGCCCGTGTAGGTGTCGCCCTCGTTGTCGCGCTCGGTGAACGTCGCCGTGATCGTAACGGTGCCGACGCCCCTGGTCGTGACCACGCCGTTCGAGTCGACCGTGGCGATCCTCGAGCTGCTCGACCACGTGACGGACGCCCCCTTGGGGCTTCCGTTCGCGAGCGAGAACCTGCCCGTGCCGCCGACCTCGATCTCGGACGGCCCGGAGAGGGAGGGCGCGACGTTCTCCATGGCCGCGAGGGCGTTGGCCTTGCCGTAGCCCGTCTCGCGGTCCCACCCGGGCGTGCCGATGTCAGTCGCCGTGCAGTACACGACCGCGCGTGCCTGCGACGCCGTGAGGTCGGGCCTCCTCGCGAACACGAGCGAGAACACCCCCGCGACCACCGGGGACGCCATGGACGTGCCGGAGTCGGACACGATATTCAGCCCCTTGGTGCTATAGACTTCCGTTCCCGGCGCCGAGATGTTCTTGGCGGTGGACCCGGACACGTTGTAGTTGGACTTGACATTGCGGTTTCCGCTCTTCGCCAGGTTGATAACGCTCACCGCATACGGGCTGTCGGAGGGATACGCGTCGTAGGGAACGTACGCGCCGTCGCTGGGCTTGTTGTTGCAGGCCGCCATGACTGAGACAACGCCCGTCCTGAAGGCGCTCTCCACCTTGTCGAGCACCAACCTGTCCGACGCCGCAATGGATCCGGAGACCTTGCCCTTGCTGCCGATGCTGAGGTTGACCACGCGGATGTTGAGACGGTCCCTGTTGTCCATCACGTAGTCGTAGCCCCGGGCGAGGTACTCGGTCTTGATCTTTCCCGCGGAGTCTTTCACCTTCGCCAACACGAGCCCCGCGTTGTACGAGACGCCCGCGGTGCCCCTGCCGTTGTTGGACTCGGCGCCGGCGATGCCCGCGACGTGCGTGCCGTGCCCGGCCGTCTCCGAGACGTCGCTTCCGCCGTTCGTCGCGTTGTACCTGGCGACAATCTTGTTCTCGAGGTCGTCATTCGCGGTCGCGAAGCCGTCGTCGAGCACCGCGATGCGGACTCCGTTGGAGGGGCTGCCGTTCGGGGCGGGCAGATAGGACCATGCGTCGAAGGCCTTGACGTCGTTCAGGTGCCACGTGCGGGCACTGCGGTCCGACGCGCTGAGGTTGTCGAAGTCGTTGACGGAGACGGACGACTGGGTCTCGAGCGACGCACCGTCGGCGTCCGCGACCGCGCTGCCGGCGGCGGCACCCGCGGTCGTTTCGTCGGAGGTGGACGCACCGCCCTCGCCGCCGACGCCTCCGTCCGCAGCCTGCGCCCCGAGCTCCGCAAAGTCGGACACGAAATCCTCGGGGAAGGGAGCGGCCACCTCGTCGGGACCGTCGGCGAGAAGCTCGTCGGGCGTGGCGGGGTCCTCCCACGCCGCAGCCCCCTCGGCGCCCGTTGCCGCGGCATCCTCGGCGCCCGTTGCGGCGGCATCCTCGGCGCCCGTGGCCGCGGCATCCTCGGCGCCCGTTGCGGCGGCATCCTCGGCGCCCGTGGACGCGACCCGAATGGCCGCCGCCCTAGCCTTTGCGACCTGCTCGCCAACGTCGAGCGCAAGGGTCGCGAACAGGTCTCTCTCGATGGCAATCTCGTAGTGGTAGTTCGGCTGGACTATGTCCGCCAGCCCAGTTGCGGAGAGCTCCACCACGGCGTCCTCGACCTTGTAGCCATCCGCCACGGCAAGGAGAACGATTCCGTCGTCGAGCTGCTCCTGCGTGAGCGTCGCCGGTGCAAGCGTCCTGCACCCCGCAATCGCCTCGTTTGCCGCACTGGCCGTCGTGCCGCGGGGGAAGGTCACGAGTATGCGACCGGCGTCGTACTCGGCATCGACCGACATCAGCCGCGTCGCCGTCTCGTGGACCTCGGGGTCCTGCGAGTAGTTGGCGGTCGGATCGAACGCCGCCCCGCTCCCGTCGTCAGGCCCGCTCCCGGCGTCGGGCCCACCCTCGCCCGGCCGCGCGTCAGGGGCGTCCGCGGAGGACGCCTCGCCACCCGAAGATGGCGCCTCGGCACCCCACTCGCGCGAGGCGCCGTCCAACCGCCGGCCGGGTGCGGCCCCATGCGCACCGGCATGGAGCACCACAAGCACGATGGCTGCAACCGTAAGGACCGCTGCAACGGCAATTGCGATCGACCTGCGCATCACCAAACCCCTCATACGGAGGCGCCGCCCAACGGGGCGACGCGCGGTGCGCCCAACGGGGCGACGCGCGGTGCGCCCAACGTGGCGACGCCGGACAAAACGAACCTACGAGAGCCCGTACCAGCCAATGCCCTCCTCACGCCATCCGACGGAGACGAGATGGTCGTTCTCCGCCTTGCTCGTCGTGTAGTTGTGGGTGCCCACCTGCGCGTAGGGGTTGTACTGGCGAAAGAGTGGCACGCCCTGGGCGTCATCGGAGTACCAGCCCGTTCCCTCGTCGTTCCAACCCACGGACCTGAGGCTGTCCCGCTCGAAGGCACTTGTGGTGTAGTGGTGGTCGCCGGCATAGGGGTTGTAGAGGCGATAGACCGGGGTGCCCGAGCTCCTGGGGCCCACCCAGCCCAGCCCCTCGTAGTTCCACCCTAACTGGACGAGGCTGTTCTTCTCGACGGCGGAGGCCGTGTAGAAGTGCTCCCCCGAATAGGGGTTGTAGAGGCGGCGCATGCCGTCCTTGCTGGAGTCGAGCTCGGCCGTCGGCTGGCGACCCTCCCTCTGGCCGTACTTGATGTAGTGGGCGTAGTACTTGGGGAGGTTGTCGCCGTATGCCGTCGCGAGGTCGGCGTAGGCGTTCTTGTAGAAGATGGGGTCGAAGTCGTCGGACGCCCTGCGCCCCTCGGCCATCCCATACTGCAAGAAGTGATTGAGCGCCCCGGCGGGGTCGTTTCCGTACTGCCCAGCAAGGTCGGGGTTGTAGCGCAGGTAGAGGTCATAGTTGTAGACCGCGGAATACGCGCGCGACGCATCCCTCACGAGGCCGTACGCCTTGGCGATGCCCCTCGCGTCGGCGACGCCGAGGGCCCTGAGCTTGTCGTCGCTGTCGAGGAAGCCGTAGTAGTCGCCGACGTTGTCGATGTAGGCGTGCTCGATGATGACGCCGAGGATGTTGCGCGTGCGCGCGTATCGGACGATGCCGTAGTAGTCGGCGTGCTCGCCCGTGGGGTAGTTGTACTCGGGCTCGTCGTCGATGTAGCGGTAGAGCAGGCCCTTGTTCTGGATGCCGAGGGCCGAGAGCTCCGCGTTCACGGCGTTGCCGAGGGCCGCGCCCTCGCCATAGAGGTGGTTGTTGTAGGCCTGGTTGCCGGGCACGAGCACCATGCAGCCGGAGCCCCCGCCCGCCGACCCGCCGGACGTTGCGTTGAGGTGGATGCTCACCACGACGTCGGCGCCCGCAGCGACGGCGTTCTCCACGCGCTGCCTGATGCTCACGTCGGAACCCCAGTCCTTCGTGAAGACGACCTCGACGCCCGCGTAGGCCTCGAGCTCCTCCTCGCAGTAGCAAGCGATCTCCCAGGCGAGGTCCGCCTCGCGCGCGCCCCCCACGCCCACGGCGCCGGAGTCGTAGCCGCCATGGCCGGGGTCGAGCGCGATGGTAAAGATGCCGTCGCCGTTCACGTCGGCCTGGGTCGCGAGGTCCGACTGCACCGAAAGCGCCGAGAGCGCGCCGTCGTCGGAGGCGGCGCCCTCGTCCGCGAGCGCCGTGGCGACGCCCTGCTCGACGACGGCCTCGGCGCCATCGGCGTCATCGGCGCCATCGGCGATGCCCGAAGAGCCCGAGGTCGCGAGCTCGGTCACGTTGCCAGAAGTGTCAGCGGAATACACCGCGACGGCCAGGGGGCCACCCGCGCCGGCGCCCGCAGTCGCATCGGCGGTACCTGCAGCGGCGCCCGCGGCGCCCGCGACGGCATACTCTCCCGGGTCGATCACGTCGACCGCACCGTCCTCGCGCGCCACGGGAACGGCGGACGCGCTCGCCACGAACCTACGAACGGAGGCGTCGGTGCCCTCGAGCGAGACCGTCTCGCTGGTGGCGGAGTCACCCTCACCGCGGGTCACCTCGACGGACTCGATCTCGTACGTGCCGTCGGCGACGGGCACAAAGGAGAAGCGCAGCGCGCTCCCGGTGGAGACGACGGACTCAACCACGACCTTCTCGCCCGTATCGGCGTTTGCCACCGTGAGGCGGCCAGACCTGACGGCACCCTCGCCCTCGGCGTCTCCCCCGGTGGGGCCAAGCGCCTTGAAGCCGACTGCCACGTTCTGCGTGGCGCCGGTCGCCACGAGCGAGTTCTCGATGTAGACGAACTCGATCGCGTCGGCCGCGCTCGCGATGGCGCTTGCGTCGGCCGCGCCTGCGACGCCCGCCTCGTACGCGACGCCAGCCGAGGAGGCCAGCCCCCTCTCGGCGGCCAAGGCCGGCCCCGTGAGCGCGGTCGAGCCCACGAGCAGCGAGGTCATAAAGGTGACGCCGAGGCGCTTGGCCCCGGCCGGCATGTCAGAGAGCAGTCTAAGGAGCATCTCTTCCCCCGTAACGTCATTCGTGCCCAGCGCGGGCGCGTGAGAAAAAGGCAGAATAGCCAAAACTCTTGTGATGTAGCCAAAACTCTTGTGATTGCCAGGAAAACTCCTGTGATTCTAACATCACGGGCACACCAAGACGGCGCACCCAACCAAGCCACTACGGCGCCACCACATCATTTAAAGGGGTGCTTCATATTTCTGCACCGGCCCTCAAGCTGCGACGGCGCCCTCTCAGGCCCTGGTGAAGTTATCGACAATCTCGAGCAGAGGTCAGGCCCACCAATCAGGCCCACCAATCAGGCCCACCAATACAGAGCCGCATCCGGCAGAAAGATCCATTGGCCTCTGGGCTCAGGAGCGCAAATCACCGTCGAGTGGATTCGCCCCGGCCTCCCTGGAGCGCAAAATGCGGTCGAGTGGATTCCTTGGAGCGCAAATCACCGTCGAGTGGATTGGCCCCGGCACCCTCGGAGCGCAAAATGCGGTCGAGTGGATTCCTTGGAGCGCAAATAGGCGTCGAGTGGATTCGCCAATCGTCCACTCGAGGCCATTTTGCGCTCCCAGTCGTCCACTCGAGCCACTTTTGCGCTCCGGCCCCTCGCCCAATCGTCCACTCGAGCCGCTTTTGCGCTCTAGTCGTTCTCTCGAGCAACTTTTCATAT
>JAGAWD010000025.1 GCA_017941585.1 Olsenella sp.
AGCGTGACCACGACGATCTTGGGTCCCTGCGCAAGGATCTTGCGGGCCGCCTCGATCGGGTCGGACTCGTCCGTGAGGAGTCCGGTCTCCTCCGCGGAGATCTTCACCAGGTCCATCATGCCCACGACGGAGCGCATCTGCTGCGCGGCGACCTCGGCGGCCGGCCAGAGTGATGCGCGGTAGTTGGGGTCGTACGAGAGGGTGGCCCCGGCGTCGCGCGCGATGTGCAGCGCCTCGAGCGTGGCGGAGCGGGCGGGCTCGTCGGTGAGCGAGAGCGAGCCCACGTGCAGCACGCGCGTGTTCTGCAGCACGTCGCGGTTGAGCTCCTCCGGGCGCAGCTGGGTGTCAGCGCCGGGCTTGCGCGCGAACGAGAACGTGCGCTCGCCCGTGGGGTCGAGCGCCACGAACGCGAGGGTGGTGAAGTGGTCGGGGTCGCTCACGAGGCCGGAGCAGTCGACGTCGTTCTCCTCGAGCGTCTGCCGCAGGAAGACGCCGTGCATGTCACATCCGACCTTGCCCACAAACGCCGTGGAGTGGCCAAGCCTCTGCAGCGCCACCAGGACGTTTGCGGGGGCGCCGCCGGGGTTGCGCTCGAACAGCTTTTGCCCGGAGGGCGACATCCCGGCATCCGTAAAGTCAATCAGCAGCTCGCCCAGCGCGGTTACGTCGTACATGCCCAGATCCCTTCTGTCTGCGTCGATCGGTCGCAACGTCGCGACCGACCGTAAGGATATGCCATGCCGCGCACCCGGGGCGGGACGCGCGGCATGGACTTGGATGAGCGGTTACTTGGAGAGCTTCACCAGGGAGGCACCGGCAACGACCGCGCCGGAGGTTCCCTCGATCGACTTGAAGTCGTCGGAGTTGGTAACGATGACCATGGTGGTCGCGGCCTTGCCGGCGGCCTTGATCTGGTCGAGGTCGGCCTCCATCAGGAGCTGGCCGGCCTTCACGTGGTCGCCTGCGTTGACGTGGGCCGTGAACGGCGCGCCCTTCAGCTCGACTGTGTCGATGCCGATGTGGAGAAGGACCTCGCATCCGTCGTCGGACATCATGCCAAGCGCGTGGCCGGTGTTGGCCACGAGCGTGACCTTGCCGTCGCACGGGGCGTAGATGGCGCCCTCGGTGGGCTCGACGGCAGCGCCCTTGCCCATGGACTCGCTCGCGAACACGGGGTCGCTCACCTGGGAGAGGGGAAGCGCGGTGCCGGTCATGGGCGAGACGAGCGTCGTGGCGTTCGCTGCGGAGGCGTCAACCTGCGGGGCGACCATGGCCTTGGGCTCGGCTGCCTTCGGGGCATCGGACTTCTTCGCGGCCTTCGTCTTGTCCTCGTCCTTGTAGATGGTGCTGGTGATGCCGAACGCGACGCCGAAGGCGACGGCGAACATGATGACGTACTGGATGGGCTGGGCGATGCAGAGCAGGATGCCGAAGATGCCGGTGACGCCGGTGCCGGATGCCGCGAGGTTGAAGATGTAGCAGCACAGGGCGCCGCATGCGGAGCCGATCATGCCGGCGACGAACGGCTTGATCTTAGGCAGGTTCACGCCGAAGATAGCGGGCTCGGTGATGCCGAGCAGGCAGGAGATGCCGGAGGGAACCGCCAGGGACTTCGTCTTCTCGGACTTGGTGCGAAGCGCCACGGCGAGGCAGGCGCCGCCCTGGGCGATGTTGGCCGCGGAGGCGATGGGCAGCCAGTAGGTCACGCCGTACTTCGCGAGCATGGAGACGTCGATGGCGGTGTACATCTGGTGCAGGCCGGTGACGACGGACGGGCTGTAGATGAGGCCGATGACGATGTAGCCGATGCCCAGGGGCACCTTGAGGAGGAACATGAGCAGGCCGAGGATGGAGTTCTCGAGCCAGACGAAGA